>JANOJJ010000627.1:0-9884 GCA_031408155.1 Rubrivivax sp. | reverse complement strand
ACTTACTTTTTGACCTTCTTTGAGGGTTTTGAATCCCCCCATCTGAATGGCGGAGAAATGCGCGAATAAATCTTCGCTGGAACCATTTCGACAATCTCGATTTGGAGGCACTAGCCGCAGCTGCCAAAAAGCATGGACGCTTGGCAGGTGCGGCCACCCCGGTTGGTGACGATGGCGCTGGCACGCTTCATCACCGGCTCCCAGTTGGGATCGGTCATGTCGGTGACCAGCACATCGCCTGGCTGCACGCGGTCCATGTCGGCGGGTGAGCTCAGCAGGCGCGCTGGTCCGGTGCCGATTTTTTGCCCGATGGCACGTCCTTCGGCCAGTATGGTCCCGGTGCCTTTGATCTTGTAGCGCAACTCGATCTTGCCTTCGGCCTGGCTCTTCACCGTCTCGGGGCGGGCCTGCAGGATGTAGAGCCGGCCGTCGCGGCCGTCCTTGCCCCACTCGATGTCCATCGGCCGGCCGTAGTGCTTCTCGATGACCACTGCATGGCGCGCCAGCTCGATCACGTCGGCGTCGGCCAGCGAGTAGCGGTTGCGCTGCTCGGGAGGCGTGTCGACGGTGCGCACCAGTTTGCCGCCGGCAGACTGCTCGTGCTCGCTGGCGAACTCCATGCGCTGCAGCTTCGAGCCCAACGACCGGCGGATGACCGCAAAGCGACCGGCCGCGAGCGTGGGCTTGTGGACGTAGAACTCGTCGGGGTTCACCGTGCCCTGCACCACCGTCTCGCCCAGGCCGTAGCTCGAGGTGATGAGGACCACGTCCTTGAAGCCCGACTCGGTGTCGATGGTGAACATCACACCGGCAGCTCCCAGGTCAGACCGCACCATGCGCTGCACACCGGCCGACAAGGCAACGTCGGCGTGCGTGAAGCCCTTGTGCACGCGGTAGCTGATCGCACGGTCGTTGTAGAGCGACGCGAAGACCTCCTTCATGTGCAAAAGCACGTCGCCGACCCCGCTGACGTTGAGAAAGGTCTCCTGTTGGCCCGCAAACGACGCATCCGGCAGGTCTTCGGCCGTGGCCGACGAGCGCACCGCATAACTCGAGCCTGGGCGGTCGCGGTCGAGCAGGCCGTACTGCAGTCGAATCGCCGCGTCGAGGTCGGCCGGGAACGGCGTGGTCATGACCCAACCCCGGATCTCGGCGCCGGCCTCGGCCAGCGCGCGAACATCGTCGACGTCGAGGCGGGCGAGGCGCTCGGCAATGCGCCGGTCCAGCCCGCCGTGCTGCAGGAACCGGCGGAAGGCATGGGCCGTTGTTGCAAATCCACCGGGCACACGAACACCGGCGGCGGCCAGTTGGCTGATCATCTCACCGAGCGAGGCGTTCTTGCCGCCTACCGACTCGACGTCGGTCATCCTCAGTTGTTCGAACGGTACGACCAGGGCGGTCGCCAGGGGGGCTGAAGACATGGGAAAGCTCCGAGAGGTGAAAAATCTGGTGCTTCCGCATGCGCGCGCGAACCACGCACCCGGGTGCTTGTGGATTCGAGTTGTCGACCTCGGGGGTTCATGCAGCGCGGCCTGTTGATGGCTTGAAGGCGGAACGTTGCAGTGGATTCTAGGGAGTTCTTCCCTATCATGGCTGAAGGGGGCTGCGGGCTCCGAAACGGCTGGAACTTCATGACAGAACGAACCGTGTTCTATGTCTCGGACGGCACCGGCATCACTGCCGAGACCTTCGGCAACTCGATCCTCGCGCAGTTCCCCACCCAGCCGCGACACGTGCGCCGGCCCTTCATCGACAGCGTCGAAAAGGCCGCCCAAGTCGCCGCCGAGATCGAAGAGGTGGCGCAGCGCGAAGGCAAGCGGCCCATCGTCTTCGTCACGCTGGTGCGCGACGAGGTGCGCGACATCATCGCCAGCCCACGCTGCAAGGGCCTGGTGCTCGATATGTTCAAGGCCTTCGTCGAACCGCTCGAAGCCGAGTTCGGCGTCAAGAGCAATCACCGCGTCGGCCGTTTCTCCGACGCCAGCCACAGCGTGGAGTATCACAACCGCATCGAGGCCATCAACTTCTCGCTCGCACACGACGATGGACAGTCGGCGCGCAATCTCGACATTGCCGACGTTATCCTGGTCGGCGTCAGCCGCAGCGGCAAGACGCCGACCTCGCTGTATCTGGCCATGCAGCACGGCATCATGGCCGCCAACTACCCGCTGATCCCCGACGACTTTGAGCGTGGCAAGCTGCCCTCTTCGCTCGCACCGTACAAGCGCAAGTGTTTCGGACTGACGATCGACCCTGATCGGCTGGTGCAGATCCGCCACGAGCGGCGGCCGGCCAGCCGCTATGCGTCACTGGACAACTGCCGCTACGAGGTGAACGAGGCCGAGGCCATGATGCGCCGCGAGGGCATCGCCTGGTTGTCGTCGACGCACAAGTCGATCGAAGAGATTGCCACCACGATCCTGCGCGACCTGCGTCCCGACCGCCTGATCTACTGAGCCGGCCGAGAATTCCCGCCTGCGCGTGGCTTGTCGCCTGCGCCGGCCGCAGGACTTGTCGTGCCCGACGGCTGACGGCGGCGCAGCGCCTCGTACAGGCAGATGGCCGCCGCCGCGGCCACGTTGAGCGACTCCTGGCCTCCGGGCTGCGGTATGCGCACGGTGATAGCACAGGCCGCCGCGAGGCGGCGCGTCACGCCTTGCCCTTCGTGGCCCAGCAACCAGGCTGCGGGTTGCGGCAGGACTGCCAGGGGCAAGGATTCACCCGCATGCGAGCTGGTGCCGACCAGATGCAGGCCGAGCGCCAATACGTCGTCCTCTGACAGTCCTTCGACCAGCCGCAAGCCAAAGTGCGCGCCCATGCCAGCGCGCAGCACCTTGGGTGACCACAGGGCCACCGTGCCCTTGATCGCCAGCACCTGGTGCACGCCCAATGCCGCTGCGCTGCGCAGAATGCTGCCGACGTTGCCGGCGTCCTGCACGCGGTCGACCACCACCGTTTCGCGGCGGGTGTCGGGCGCGAGCGATGGCGGCAAGTCGAGCACGAAGCCGATGTCGGCCGGTGACTCCAGTCCACTGACGTCCGCGAACAATGCATCGGGCACTAGCGCGATGCGCGCGGCATGGCGTGCCAGTTCGCGGCGTGCCGGTTGCAGCCAGGCCGATTCAGCCACCAGCGCCTGGCGCACGGCCACGCCGCGCGCGGCCGCCGCCGCGCACAGGTGATCACCTTCAAGCCAGACCTGGCCGTGCCGGCGATAGGCCGTGCCGTCACGCGCGAGCCTGCGCAAGGCCATCAGCAGTGGGTTGGCCTTGGACGTGAGAGGCACCGGCGTGTGGTCTGGCGCACGAAACGAGGTGCCTGCAGGCTGCGAGCTCCGGACTTGGCCCTTGCGGCGGCCCGGCGGGGTCATGATCGCAGCGCGTTGCGCACCGGCGCAAAACTGCGCCGGTGTTCCGGGCAGGGTCCGTGCTCGCGCAACGCCTGCAGGTGCGCAACCGTGGGGTAGCCCTTGTGGCGTTCGAAACCGTAGGCCGGAAAGCGCTCGTGCAATTGCAGGCACAGCCGGTCGCGGTGCACCTTGGCCACGATCGACGCAGCCGAGATCGCCGCCACCTTGGCATCCCCCTTGACGATGGCCAGCGCCGAGGCCTCGAGCACGGGCAGGCGGTTGCCGTCGACCAACACCTTGCTCGGCGGCAGGCGCAGACGCGCCACCGCACGCTGCATCGCCAACATCGTGGCCTGCAGGATGTTCAGGCGGTCGATCTCTTCGGCCGAGGCCTCGCCGATCGCCACGCACAACGCACGCGCCATGATCTGGTCGAACAGTCGTTCGCGCCGCAGGGCGGTCAACCTTTTCGAGTCACGCAGACCCTTGACCGGCTGGAGCTCGTCGAGGATCACGGCGGCAGCCACCACGGGTCCGGCCAAGGGTCCGCGTCCGGCCTCGTCGACGCCAGCCACCAACCCCGGGCCGGACCAGCCGACGTCGAAACGCTCAGGCGGCGAGCGCTTGTGCGATGGCATCGGCAGCACGGTGCGCCGTGTCCTGGCGCAACCGGTGGTGAAGGTCTTCGAAGCGGCGCTCGAGCTGAGCCACGCGAACCGGGGCGTCGAGCCAGGCCAGCGCCGCGTCGGCCAGGGCCTGCGGCGTGCAGGCGTGCTGCAGCAGCTCGGGCACAACGAACTCCCGGCACAGGATGTTGGGCAGGCCGATCCAGGGCTGATAGCGCATGCGCTTCATGATCTGCCAGCTGATCGGATGGACCCTGTAGCCGATGACCATCGGACGGCGGAACAGCGCCGCTTCAAGCGTGGCGGTGCCGCTGGCGATGATCGTGACGTCACAGGCCGCCAGGGCTTGGTGCGAGCCGCCGTCGGTGACGCACCAAGGAACGCCGTTGGCGTGCTGCGCCAGCAGCGGTTCGAGCAACGGGCGCAGCCCGGGCGCGACCGGCAGCACGAAGCGCAAGCCAGGCCGTCGTGCGTGCAGCAGCGCCGCGGCCTGCAGGAAGCTCGGCGCGTTGTACTGGATCTCGGAGCGGCGGCTGCCGGGCAGCACGGCGACCAGGCCCTGGCCCGTGCTCAGGCCCAGCGCGGCGCGCGCCAGCTCGCGCGGCGCCTGCAGCGCAATCGCATCGGCCAGCGGATGTCCAACGTAGGTCGCCGCCACGCCATGCGCATGCAGCAACTCGGGCTCGAACGGGAACAGGCACAGCACATGGTCGCAGCTGCGTGACAGCTGCTTGACGCGCTCGCCACGCCAGGCCCAGATCGACGGGCAGACAAAGTGGATGCAACGCAGGCCGGCGGCTCGCAATTGCAGCTCGAGCCCGAGGTTGAAGTCCGGCGCATCGACGCCGATGAAACCTTGCGGCCGCTCGTCCAGCAGGCGAACCGCCAGCGCCTTGCGGATGGCCGAGATCTCGCGGTAGTGGCGCAGCACCTCCACGTAGCCGCGCACGGCCAGCTTGTCGCTCGGCCACCAGGCTTGAAACCCCTGCGCTGCCATCTGCGGGCCGCCGATGCCTGCGCTCTGCAGATCGATCCAACGCTGCTTCAGGCCCCCGAGCAACAGCCCAGCCAACAGGTCGCCTGAGGCCTCGCCGGCCACCATTGCCAGGCGCATTCAGGCCTCGCTCGGCCGCCCGCAGAGGCCTCGGCCCCCCCACGGAGACCCTGCTGAAGGCGTGTACGGAGCCACCATCGTCTCAGCGCACGATGCCGCGCGTGCTGGCTGCCAGGAAGTCGAGCAGCAACTGCGCGTCGGCATCGCCGTCGCCGCCCGCCTCGCCGTCGCGCAACGACTCGACGCCCGCACGGGCGGCTTCGAGCGTCAGCCCATCCCGGTAGAGCAGCCGGTGCATCTGCTTGACACGGGCGATGCGCTCGCGTGAGAAGCCGCGCCGGCGCAGGCCCTCGGCGTTGACGCCATGGACGGATAGCGGGTTGCCCGCCACCGTCATGTACGGCGGCACATCCTGCGACACATGGCTCTGGAAGCCCAGCATCGCGTGCGCGCCCACGTGGCAGAACTGATGGATGCCGGACAGGCCACCGACAATCACCCAGTCGCCCAGGTGTACATGGCCGGCCAGCGTGGCGTTGTTGGCCAACACCACGTGGTGGCCGACTTGCACGTCATGCGCCAGATGCACGTAGGCCATGACCCAGTTGTCGTCGCCCAGCCGGGTGACGCCGGCGTCCTGCGCGGTGCCGCGGTTGAAGCTGCAGTACTCGCGAATCGTGTTGCGGTCACCGATCTCGAGCCGGGTCGGTTCACCGCCGTACTTCATGTCCTGCGGCGCGCCGCCAAGCGAGTTGAACGGGTGGATGCGGTTGTCGCGGCCGATGCTCGTCGGGCCTTCGATCATGCAATGCGCGCCGATCGTCGTGCCCTCGTCGATGCGCACGCCGGCGCCTATCACGCTGTAAGGGCCGACCTCCACCGACCGTGCCAGCTCAGCGCCCGCATCGACCACGGCGGTGGCGTGGATGCGGCTCATCTGCGCGTCAGGTGAACTGGCGCATGGTGCACATCAGTTCAGCCTGGGCGACCACTTCGCCGTCGACAAAGGCCTTGGTCTTGTACTTGTAGATGCCGGCCCGTGCACGGTCGAGCACGGCTTCGAGCACCAACTGGTCACCCGGCTCGACCGGGCGCTTGAACCGTGCACCGTCGATGCCGACAAAGTACACCACCATGTCTTCCGAGATGTCCTGCCCGGCTGACTCGAACGACAGCAGCGCTGCCGTCTGCGCCAGGGCTTCCAGGATCAACACACCCGGCATCACAGGACGAGCCGGAAAGTGGCCGTTGAAGAAAGGCTCGTTGATCGTCACGTTCTTCAGCGCCTTCATGCGCTTGTCCTTCTCGAACTCGAGCACACGGTCGACGAGCAGGAAGGGGTAGCGATGGGGCAGCTTCTTGAGGATCCTGTGGATGTCGAGCACGGGCGGGTTCATGGCTTGTTCTCCAGCGCGCGTATGCGATCGCGCAGCGTGTACAGCTGCTTGAGCGTGGCGGCGTTTTTCTCCCAGCTGGCATTGTCGTCGATGGGGAAGAAGCCGCTGTAGTGGCCCGGCTTGCGGATCGAGCGCGACACGACCGTGGCTGCACTGATGTGCACATGGTCGGCGATCTCGAGATGGCCCAGGATCATCGCGCTGCCGCCGGCCGTGCAGTGGCGGCCGATGCGCGTGCTGCCGGCCACGCCGGTGCAGCCGGCCATCGCGGTGTGCGCGCCGATGTGGCAGTTGTGACCGATCTGGATCAGGTTGTCGAGCTTGACCCCGTCTTCGATTATGGTGTCGTCAAGCGCGCCGCGATCGATGCAGGTGTTGGCGCCGATCTCGACGTCGTCGCCGATGCGAACCGCGCCCAGCTGCTCGATCTTGACCCACCGCCCCTGGTCCGGAGCGAAGCCGAAGCCGTCACCGCCGATCACCGCGCCGGCCTGCACGACGCCACGCTCACCGATGAGGCAACCGCGCTCGAAGACCACGCGCGGGCCCAGCCAGCTGCCGCTGCCCACGTTGGCATCAACGCCCACGAACGCCTGCACCGAGACGACGACGTCGGCACCGATGCACGCGCCCGCACCGACGAAGGCCATCGCCCCGATCGCCGCCCGTGGGTGCACGCGGGCCCCGGGCTCGACGACCGCGGTCGGGTGGATGCCAGCTGCCGGGCGCTGCCGCGTGCGCGCGGCCCACCACTGCGTGAGCCGCGCAAAGTAGAGGTAAGGGTCGGCGCTGACGATGACCGCGCCGCGGGCGCAGGCGGCGTCTCTGTGCTCGGGCCGCAGCACCACGCAGGCGGCGCTGGTGGTGGCCAGTTGCGGCAGCAGCCGTGCCTGGGCCAGAAAGCTGATGTGGGTCGGACCGGCGCGGTCGAGTGCTGCGATGGCGTCGATCATGAGACCCGGATCGCCGACCAACTCGCCGCCGAGGTCGGCTACCAGTTCGTCGAGGCGTACCAGCACGGTGTACGCAAATCAGCGCCGCTGGCGGAGAGGCTCACTTGGCCGGGCCGGCAGCGTTCAGTGCCTTGATCACCTTGTCGGTGATGTCGACGCGCGCACTGGCAAACACCACCTCTTGCAGGATGACGTCGTACTTTTCCTGGTCGAAGATCTGCTTGATCACACGATTGGCGCGTTCGACCACGCTGGCGAGTTCCTCGTTCTTGCGCTGGTTCAGGTCTTCCTGGAACTCGCGCCGCTTGCGCTGCAGGTCGCGGTCTTGCTCGACCAGTTCACGCTGGCGGCGGTTGCGCTCGGCTTCGGCGAGCGTCGGCGCATCCTTGTCGAGCTTGTCAGCCGCCGCCTTGAGCTTGGTGCCGTGGTCGTTGAGTTCACGGTCGCGCTTGTTGAACTCGGCCTCGAGCTTGGCCTGCGCAGCCTTCGCCGGCGACGCTTCGCGCAGGACGCGCTCGCTGTTCACGTAGCCGATCTTCAGGTCCTGCGCAGCGGCATTGGCCGAGATCGCCGTGACCGCCACCCACGCGAGCAATGCCGCCAGGCTCTTGAACTTCGATGTCGTCATCAGAACGCAGTCCCGATCTGAAACTGAAAACGTTGGATTCTATCGTTGGGCTTGACGCGCAGCGGCACGCCCCAGCTGAGCTTGAGCGGGCCGACAGGTGAGATCCAGCTCAGACCCAGGCCGGCAGACGCGCGCAGACTGCCGGCGTCCATCCTCTCGCCCTCGCGCCAGACATTGCCGGTGTCGGCAAAGCCGAAGATGCGCAGCGACTTGTCGTTGCCGGTGCCAGGTACCGGGAAATACAACTCGGCATTGAGGTTGAGCTTCTTCGCGCCGCCAATGTAGGCCCCGGTGGGATCGATGACACCCAGCGACCCCTGCTCGAAGGCGCGCACGCTGCCCAGGCCGCCGCCGTAAAAGTTCTTGAAGATCGGGAACGGCCGCCCGCCCAGGCCCTTGCCCAGGCCGACCTCGGCATTCAGACCGAGCGACATCTTCAAGGGCAGCTGCCAGTACTGCTGGTACTGAAGGTTGCTGCGCAAGTAGCGCACGTCGCCGGCGAAGCTCCACTCGAAGTTGACGCGTTGATAGCGGCCAGCGGTCGGCGCCAGTGCACTGTCGCGAGCGTCGCGTGCCCAACCCAGGGTCAGCGGCAGCGAGAAGCTGTTGGCGCCATAGGTCTGGCGATAGAGGAAGTAGCTGTTGGGTATGCCGGTTGAGGTGCCAATGCGCGTGCTCTCGGCGCCAAGGCCAACGAACACCGTGTCGAAGTCGGTGACCGGCACACCGAAGCGCGCCGACGCGCCGGGCGTGGTGATCTGGTACGAGTCGCCCTGTGAATTAAGCGGCCGGCTCGTACGGTAGAACAGATCCAGTGCACGCGAGATGCCATCGACCGTGAAGTACGGGTCGACGTTGCTCAGCACCAGCGTGCGGTTGGTCCTGCTGGTGTTGAGTTCGATGCCCAAGTAGTTGCCCGAACCGAACACGTTTTCCTGCCGGATCGACGCCGTCAGGCCCAGCTTTTCGGCGTTCGAGTAGTTGGCCCCGATCAGCAGATTGCCGGTGGCCTTCTCCTTGACCGAGACCGCGAGGTCGACCTGGTCAGGCGCGCCTGCAACCTCGTTGGTGTCGACGTTGACGTCCTGGAAGTAGCCCAGGCGATCGACCCGGTCGCGTGACAGCTTGATGCGGTTGCCGTCGTACCACGACGACTCGAGTTGCCGGAACTCGCGGCGCACGACCTCATCGCGCGTTCGCGTATTGCCCGCCACGTCGATGCGGCGCACGTAGACACGCCGTTGCGGGTCGGCGAACAGAGTCACTGCGACCTGCCCATTGGCGCGGTCGATGTCCGGCCGCGGATCGACCCGCGCAAAGGCGTAGCCATAGGCACCGAACAGGTCACCAAAAGCCTTCGCCGTCTCGGTCACCGACTCGCCTCGATAGGGCTGGCCCGGACGCAGTCGGATCAGCGACTTGAACTCGTCATCCTTGCCCAGATAGTCGCCCTCGAGCTTGATCGCGGTGACGGTGTACGGCTGTCCTTCGCGCAACGAGATCGTGATCGAGATGTCCTGCTTGTCGGGCGAGATCGCGACCTGTGTCGACTCGATGACGAATTCGAGGTAGCCCCGGTTGACGTAGTGCGCGCGCAGCGTCTCCAGGTCGGCATTGAGCTTGGCGCGTGAATAACGGTCCGCCTTTGTGTACCAGGACATCCAGCCGCCAGCCGTGAGGTCGAACAGGCCAAGCAGCGTCGATTCGGAAAAGGCGTTTGCGCCGACGATGCGGATTTCCCGGATGCGCGCCGCCTCGCCTTCGGTCATCGTGAAGGACACGTTGACGCGGTTGCGCTCGATCGGCGTGACCGTCGTCACCACCTCGGCGCCGTACAGGCTGCGCGAGAGGTACTGGCGCTTGATCTCCTGCTCGGC
>JANOJJ010000717.1:0-1840 GCA_031408155.1 Rubrivivax sp. | reverse complement strand
CAGGCGCAGGCCAGCCGATCGACCCAAGGCCGCGCGCGCGAGGCCCAGCGCTTGCCCTGGAACTTGCGCGGGTCCAGACGTGGGATGCCGTGCGGCGCCTGCGCCACCGGCTCACCGCGCGAGAAGCGCGCATCAAGCGCTTGGCGCAGTGCGTCGAGTTCGGCCTGCGCCTGCTCAGCGGCGGGGCCTGGGTATCAATCGCTTCGACGGATCGTCAGCTGGGCCTCGGCTGTGGGGCGTCTTAGCCGCCGGGCCTCGGTCTCTTCCAGCGCAGGCAGCGCGGCGGCCAATGACTGCGCCTCCATGCGCCACTGCCCGTAGGCCTCTGCGCGGTCGAACAGTGCCAGCACCTCGGCACGCTGGGTCTCGTCGCGCGTCGACAGCTCGAGCACGCTGGCCTGGCCGCCGTGCTCCCGGACCTCGGTCACGAGGGAGTCGAACAAGGCGGCCCGGGCGTCGGGCAGGACATGAACACCATCGCGCAACGATCCGCAGCCCAGGGCCTTCAGCGCCCGCCAGACGCGCAGGCGCACAGCGCTCGGCTGGGTCGGAAGGGTGAGGAAGAGCACGCTCCACATGCGTGAAATATACGCCGATCAATAGAAATAACTACTACACACTTTGAATCAAACGCACAAAAGACGGGCTGCGCGCCCTGGTCCGCCCAAGGCGAAGCTTCTTCGCCAAAACAAGGGCGAATCCCGCCCCGGCATTGACCAACCCGCGGACTCGCCTTCTGCAACCAGGTGGAGCGCCTCAGTGCCGACGGTGGCGTACGACTGCTGATGGCCGCGTCCGGTTGCCCACCAGCAGCAGTTTTCTGGTCCACGAGGGCGCGAATCCCCACTCACACGTACGTCACCGGCGCGAAGCACTTCCTGGACGACAAGGGCGCCATCGCACCAGTCCGTAGCCCGGCCAAGGCGATGGCTGACTTCCACCCGGCCGTGATTGCCTATGCCACTGATGTCTTGCTCGTGGAGCTTGCCTGCCGCGTCCCGATCCGTGTAGTCCGGCGCGTGGACCTAAGACGCATCACGTTCGACACGGCTCGGTACCACGAGCCGAGCTCGGCAGCGCACCCACCGCATGGGCTGAAGAGGAACTCCACCTCGGCTCGCCCGAACCGCATCGTGTCCAATGCTGCCTCTCGTTACCGCTTCTCCGGAGTGCAGCGATGAAGGTCAAGAAGATCGCTCTCGGGTCGCTGGCTGCCCTCGTGGTGGTCGGCGGTGCCGTCTGGTTCAGCCTCGACAAGGAGACGCGCGGTCTGCTGGCGACGCTACCGACCAACCGCGACCTGCTGTTCTGGAGTCAGCCCCAGCGCGACGCGGCATTTCGTGCGCTCGACCGGTTGTCCGTGCTGGCGAAGTGGCGGGTCGTGCCGGCGGGTGGCACACCCATGCCGCTACCGCCGGGGCCGCCACTGAAGCTGCCGCTGGATGTCGACGCCTACATGGCCGGCCAGCGCAGCGCGGCGCTCGTGGTCTTGCATGACGGCAAGGTGCGTCTGGAGCGTTACGGCCTGGGCTTCGACAGCAGCGGGCGATGGACCAGTTTCTCCGTCGCCAAGTCGCTCACCTCCACCCTGGTGGGTGCGGCCATCCGCGACGGCCACATCCGAAGCATGGACGACAAGGTCAGCGACTACATCGCGCAGATGAAAGGCTCGGCCTACGACGACGTCAGCATCCGCCAGCTGCTGACGATGACCTCGGGCGTGCGCTGGAACGAGGATTACGCCGACCCGAACTCGGACGTGGCGCAGTTCAACAACCACGAGCCCGAGCGCGGTGTCGATGCGATCGTGAGCTACCTGCGCCGCCTGCCGCGCGAAGCC
>JANOJJ010000178.1:0-6681 GCA_031408155.1 Rubrivivax sp. | reverse complement strand
AGCGGTCCACCAGCAGCTCCCACGGAACGCGCGCCGAGGCTTCGTCGACCAGCAGAACCATAAAGCCCCGATCGGGCGCGCTATCCTTCAGCCGGTTGGGCAGCAGCAATTCGAACAAGGACTTGGACAGGTTCTCGTTCGCCGTCGCGCTGCCGCAGGCGCTGGCGATGAAGCGGTCGGCCAGGCGCAGCTGGCCCGCGGCCATCGTCTCTTCGGCACGTGCGCGATCAGCGGTAGCGATGAAGCGCAACCGGTCGGCCTTGGCGTCCTGGACGATCTCGATGCGCTGCCACCACGCTGCATCGGCGTCGTAGTAGCTGCGCTTGCGCCGCCCGTCGCCGACTTCGACCACCCGGCCGGGCCACTCGACCCGGCCGACCAGGTCGGCCGATTCGAGCAAGGAGTCGAGCTCGCGCGCCGCCGTGACGGCCACGTCTTCGTACAACTCGACGAACTCGAGCTCGGCGATCACTGCCTTGTGGTCGATCTTGGCGTCGACCAGGCGGCGATTGGCTGCCAGCGCGCCGCGCACGATGGCCTCGATCGAGTCGCGCACCGACAGGCTGCCGGCCCCCGTGCCCACCAGCAACGCACTGATGCCGGCCGACTGGCGGCGCACCAGCGGCGCTTCGATCGTGGATGGCTGACGGTCGGCCTCGCGCTGGATCAGGCGCAGCACGAACTTCAGCAGCGCGTCGCGCACGCCGACTTCGAGCCGCCCCGGGGACAGGTCGCCGAACGGACCGAGGCCGACCACCAGCGCACCTTCGGGCTTGCGCCCGGGCCGCTCGTTGAAGAAGACGGCATAGGTCCCAGCCGGCCCGGGGTAGAGGTCGAGGTCGCGCTGTTCCGACAGCGGCCCGTAGCCATCGCTGCCGCCCAGCCGCTGGTCGAGCGCACGCTCGGCACTGACGATGGTGTCGCCGGCATAGTGGCCCACCAACACCGGGAAGCGCGCGTAGGCCAGGTCGCCATGGCGCACGCTGAGCTTGACCACCGACTCACGCTCGGGCGTGCCCGCCGCCACGCGCCGCCGGAGCGTGCCGCCAAATCCGGCGCCGCGCAGCGCTGCCGCGTCTGGCAGGTCGTCGAGCAGGGGCACATCCGGCAGCACGAAGGTCGACCGCTCGGCGGCCGCACGGGTGCGCCCGGGTGGCACCGTCGCCAGCTGGTCGGTCTTGCCGGTCAGCAACAGGTCGACGTAGCCGCGGAAGATCGCCCGGTCGTCGGTGTTGGCGCACAAGGCGTCGTGCGCGGTGTCGGCAGCGTAGTAGGTCGGCACGCCGGCCAGTCGGCCGGAGGCCCAGCTCACCGTGCCATCGCCGTCGGCGGTGGCGATCCACTGGAAACGTTTACGTGTCTGCGAATAGTCTTCGTCGATCAGCTCGTGGTCGACCACGGTCGCGCGCTGGCATCCGGCCACGTAGATCATGTGTTCGGGTTCGGCCGCGGCGGCGCGCAGCAGCTGCCAGCTTGCGCCGGCCTCGCGCAACACGCTGTCGTCGATCGGGGTCCAGCCCGCGCCGAGCTCGCTCTTGAGCTTGCGCCAGGTGGCCACCTGCGCCCAGCGCGACGAGGCTTCGTCGAAGGGCAGCAGTTCGGCCACGCCGGGGAAGCGGCGCACGACGTCGATGACGCCGTCAGCCCCGCGCGTCAAGTCCAGCAGGATCAGCTTGGCCTGCGTCGGGTTGTGGCCCACCAGCCAGCGCACGGCCTCGTGCGAGCCGCGGTTGGGCGTGCCCAGCATCAGCAGCCGGCTGCCGGCCAGGGCCTTCATGCGGTCCCAGACGCTGCGGCCGGGCCCGCCGTCGGCGATCATCGCGCGCGAAACCAGCCCACCCATCGAGTGCGCGACCAGGTGCACCGGCTGACGCGCGCGCTCCTGCGCCGGCAGCAGTTCAGCCAGGCGGTCGGCCAGTTGGCGCGCGGCCTGGCGCACCGACAGCCGCCAGTCGTAGGCGAAGACCTCGACCTGGTGCGTGCGCGCCAGGTGCTCGATCAGCGGGCCGTAGAAGTCGTCGACCACGCCAGTCGGCCGCACGTCGGCGGCATCGATGCCGATCTCGCCCAGGCCGCCTTTCATCAGCGGCCAGTACTCGAGCCAGACCGCACGGTCATGGACCGACAGCGCGCTGCCCATCATGCCGGGCACCACGACCGCCAGCGGCCGCGGTGTGCCCGACGCACGGCTGGCGCGCACGGCGCTGCGCCAGCGCGGCTCTTCATGCCGGGCTTCGGTTATCGGCTGAAAGCCGGCGTCGGCGCCGTCGGGCCGGGCCAGGCCGGCGCCCAGCCATATCACCGAGGCCTTGTTCCTGAAGTAGTTGAAATGGGTGACGCTTTCGCCCTGGTCGCGCCGCCAGCGTGCCGCGCCCGGCGCGCGGCGGATGCCGCCGACCATCGAGCCGGTGTTGACCACCAGGTCGTGCTCGCCGCTGAAGAACCAGTCGGCGGCCAGCAGCTTGAGCTTGCCCCAGCGGCTGGTGCCCTGCACGTCACCGGCGATCACCGACAGGTCGGCGTGCGTGACGAGCTGTGGCAGATGCAGCAGTCGGGTCAGCGCCGAGCCCGGCATCATGGCCTCGATGCCCGGCAGGCTGCGCGGATCGCTGCGCTCCTTGAGCACGGTGAGCATGAAGTCGGCCAGGTCGCCGATCAGGCCGTCACCGGTCAGCAGATTGATCACCGACAGCCAGCGGTCGAGCCGGCCCGACGCCAGCGTGGTGCCGCGCGCCGGGCAGGCCACGCGCACGAAGCGCGTCACCCGCACGCGCTTGCTGTCGAGCAGGGCCACCAGCTCGAGCAAGTCCATGCGGTCGCCGTCGTAGGCCGCGTCGCGCGCCTTCAGTTGATCGGTCTGCAGTGGGCCCAGCCCGAGTTGTTCGGCAATCGTGCGGTCAGCGGCGAACAGGGTCTGGATCAGGTCGGCGCGGATCGGGTCGTCGGCCCTTTCGCGCTGCGCCAGGCACAGCAGCTCACCGACCAGGCCACCGCGCGAATGCGAGACCAGGTGCAGCTCGGCACCGACCGGCAGTTCGCGCACCAGCGCCAGCGCATTGCGGATCGGGCTTTCGCTCAGGCTGCGGTGTTCGAGCGCGTAAGCCTGCTGGCCGTAGGTGTTGAGCAGGGTCTCGCGCACCTTGCGCGCGGCGCTGTCGCTGTCGCTGTCGCTGTCACTGCCGGCATCGCCATCTTCACGCGACCACAGCGCACCGAAGCTGCCCTTGCAACTGGACAGCGTGCCATGCAGGAACAGCAACACCGGCTGGCCCACGGCCAGCGTCGTCGGGCCGGCCTGGTCGGGCACGCGCGTGAGCACGCCGTGGGCGTCCAGGCCGATGCGGAACAGCCCCGGCTGCGAGCCTGCAGGCAGGTCGAGCCGTTTCAGTTCAATCACCTTGCCGGTGTGGATGGCCGCCTTCTCGGCCAGCTCGATGCCGAAGAACTCCAGCGCCTTGATCGTCAGGCCGAGCAAGCCGCGCTCGCCGGCTGCGCCATCGGCCGCCAGCGCGCGCGGGCGGGTGTCGATGTCCCAGGTCGGGCTGCCGTCGCCGCGTGCCGCGGCACGCCGGCCCTGTTCGCGCAGCAGGTCGTCGGCGCGCATCCACAGCACCAGGCCATCGCCATAGTCGACCCGCACCACCTCGTCGGGGCGGATGTCGACCAGCGCCTTGGCGCCGGCGTCGCGCGCTGCGGCACCGACCCGAACCCGGCGTGACGACGCGATCTTGACGCCTCCGCCGGTCTTCAGCGCCTGGCCGGCGCCTTCGTCGACGGCGCGGATGGTGACGGTGGCCGGCGGCGTTGATCCGCTCTTGCTGCTGCTGGGCATGGTGGGCTCGCTCGGTTGGTCGGCGCTGGGCGCGTAGGTTCGCCCGCAGGCGCGAGCTTGGCCGGCATTGGCCGACCGATCAAGTGGGGCAGTCCGTCGGGCTGCTGAAGCCGGACAGGGCAAGGTCGCGGCCGACCTTGTCGTGCCCGCTGAAGGCCTGAACCTGTCTCGCCTGCGAGGGCCGGGGCCGCCGACGGCGGCGTTACTTCAGGGCTGCGCGAAATTCACCGGCAGCCCGGGTACGTCGACGCGCAGCATCAGCACGCAACCGGCCAGCGGCTGCGCTGCCAGCTCTTCAGGCGGACGGTTGTGGCGTGCGCTGGTGACGAACAGGGTGCGCAAGTCGTCGCCGCCGAAGCAGGGCATGGTCGGGCAGCGCACCGGCAGCGCCAGTTCTTGCAGCACGCGGCCATCGGGGGCCAGGCGCAGTAGCCGCTGGCCTTCGAACATCGCCACCCAGTAGGCACCCTCGCTGTCCATCGCGGCGCCGTCGGGGCGGCCGCCATAGCTTGCAAGGTCGGTGCTCGCGGTCCTGGCTGCAAAGCGCTTGAATTCGCGCTGGCGCGTCAGGCTGCCATCCGCGCCGTCGAAGTCGAGCGCGTAGACCACATGGGCCCTGGTGTCGCTCCAGTACATCGTGCGGCCATCGGGACTCCAGGCCAGGCCGTTGCTCACCGACACCCCGCCGGCCATGCGGTCGAGCCGGCCGCCGTGCCAGCGGTACAGCGCTGCCGACGCTGCGTCGCGCGGCTCGACGATCGTGCCCACCCACAGCCGCCCCTGCGGGTCGGCCTTGCCGTCATTGAAGCGCTCCTGAGTGGAGTCGTAGGGCGGCGCCGCCAGCCAGTCGCGCTGGCCGGTTTTGCGGTCGAAGCGCCACAGGCCGTCGCGCATCGGCAGCAGCAACTCGCCACCGGGCAGCGGCACGCAGCAACCGGGCTCGCTGTCGAGCGACCAGGAGCGCTGGCGAGCGTCGGCCGGGCGCCATTCATTGAGCTGGCGGCCGGGGATGTCGACCCACAGCAGCAGCCGTTCATCCGGCAGCCACAGCGGTGACTCGCCCAGCAGGCTGGGCCCGACACCGGGCAGCGGCTGCACCATCGCGCCGGCGCCGCTCACGTCAGACGGGGTTGACTTCGAGCTTCATCCAGGCGTCGATGGTCTCGCCGGCAGCCACGCTGCGCAGGCCGTGCGCCAGCGGGTCGGCCATGTGGATGGCATTGCTGACGTGGCTGACCGGCTCGACGCAGAAATAGTCCTGCGCGGCGGGCGTGAACACCACCAGGTACGGCAGCGACGAACTCAGCTTGAGCGACAACTTCTCGTCGCGGATGCGCGCGCCACCGCGCCAGCCTTCAAAACAGTGGTCGAAGGCCAGATGGGCCACGTCGCCGTCGATGCCGGGTTGCGGCACGCGCCGCGTGGGCAGGCCGGTGGCGTCGGACTCCCAGCGGTCGGTCAGCTCGACGTGCAGGCGACTGCGCTGGCGCTTGGGGAAGTACGGATGCCAGCCCAGCCCGACCGGTTGCGGGTGCCCGGCGCGGTTGCGCAACGAGACATGCAGCGTCAGCGCTGTGGGCTCGAGTACGAAGCGCTGCCGCACGTCGAAGCCGAACGGCCAGCCGTCGTCGGGCGCATGGAGGTAGCCGATCTCGGCGTCGGTGGCAGTGCTCGACAGCACTTGCCAGGGTCGCTGCCAGGCCACGCCGTGCACCGAATGCGGGCTGTCGTCGAAGTTGGCGGCAGTCCCGTGGTCCTTGCCCAGCCACTTGAAGCGGCGGTAGCCCAGGCGGTTGGAATACGGTACCAGCGGGTAGCAGCCCGACTGGCGTGACGCCGTCAGATCGGCTGCTTCGGTGCTGCGCAACACCGGCAGGCCGTCGCGCCACAGGCCGGCGACACAGCCGCCGAGGTCGGGTCGCAGGGCCAGGCGCAGGGCGCCGGCGTGGAGTTCGAAGGAATGCGTGCTCATCGACGCCGATCATGCCCTATCGCTGCAGCGTCGCCGGATCGACCCCGCCGCGCGGCAGCGCGATCCGACCGCACCACCCTACCAGCGCGTGGCTGCCGAGTCGAGGTCGGCCTTCAGGTAGTGCGCACCGGGGATCGGGTTGAAGTAGTAGGGCGGGATCTCCTCGAAGCCCAGTGTGCCGTACAGCCCGCGAGCGACTTCCATATCGTCGAGCGTGTCGAGCAGCATGGTCGAATACCCGGCCTGCACGGCACGGTCGATCAGCGCCTGCGCCAGAACGCGGCCGAGCCCGAAGCGGCGAAAGGCGCGGCGCACGAACAGGCGCTTCATCTCGCAGGCATCGGGGTAGTCCACGTCCGGCAGCGGCCGCAGCGCGCCGCAGGCGGCCAGTTGCCCATCCACCAGTGCCAGCAGCAGCGCGCCGGCGGGCGGCACATAGTCAGCGGGCAGACTGGCGAGTTCGGCCTCGAAGTTCTGGCTTTTCCGCACTCGCTTTGTTCGCCCCTTTGAAACGGTCCGGATGCTGCTCTCGTGCGAGTTTGCGAAACTTCTCCCGCACCTCGGCCTCACTGGCTGAGCGGTCGACGCCGAGCACGTCGTAGTAGTTGGTCCTCATGAGACTTACTTGTTCGTACGAGCCACGAACAGCCTGCGCGCCAACGAGCGCACACCCTCTGACACGTTCTTATCCCTGCTCAATTCTCGCAAATCTCGCAAGGTTAGTCGATTGACGAGCGGCATGGCAATGTCCATGAAGACCACATCGGGGCGTTGCCCTATCTGCTGAGCCAGCTCCCGCTGCCGGTTTGGGGACCCCCTCATGCCCTCGGCCTGGCGCGCCGCCGGCTCGCCGAGCACGACTTCGGGCCGAGCGAGC
>JANOJJ010000682.1:0-5420 GCA_031408155.1 Rubrivivax sp. | reverse complement strand
GCTTAGCCTGGTAGAGCGCTACGTTCGGGACGTAGAGGCCGGAGGTTCGAATCCTCTCACCCCGACCAAGAATCCAGCCGCTGCGATTCGCCCTGCCGTCCAGAGTTCACCTTACGTCCAGGTGCGCTTGAATCCGTCGGGTCGGATGTACGTGGGTGTGCCCTAGGCACAGCTTGTGCTTGAGCACCGTTTACACGGTCCGGCGGATCGGCGATGATCGATCGGACATGACACCCGCTCGACGAATATAGATGGCCGCGGAAACGATCGAGTCACTCCCGAACGCCCTTTCAGGCGTGGCCCGTGTGTTGGTGAATGCCGGCAAGATCAGCAGCAAGACTGCCGAAGAGCTCTTGAAGACGGCGCGTGACCGCAAATTGAGCTTCACCGCGGCGGTGGTCGCCGCCGGCGCGGTTTCCCCTGCCGAACTGGCCCACACGCTGTCTGCGGCGCTCGCTCTGCCCCTGCTCGACCTGAACACGGTCGACATGCAGAAGGTCCCGCGCAACGTCGTCGATCGGAAGACGGCTTCGCAGTATCAATTGCTGGTGTTGGGCAAGCGCGGCAGCCGGCTGTTCGTCGCCACGGCCGACCCGACCGATCAGGAGGCGGGCGAACGCGTCAAGTTTGCTACCCAACTCAGCCCCGAGTGGGTGATCGTCGAGCACGACAAGCTCGCCAAACTCGTCGACAGCCAGGGCATCAGCGCCGCAGAGGCGCTGGAATCCATGGCGAGCGCCGATTTCGAGTTCGACGTCACCGAAGAAGACGCTACGCCGTCGGAATCGCCCGACATGAGCACCGAGGTCGAAGACGCCCCGGTCGTGCGCTTCCTGCAAAAGATGTTGATCGACGCCATCAACATGCGTGCATCCGACTTGCACTTCGAGCCCTACGAATACACCTACCGTGTGCGCTTCCGCGTCGACGGTGAACTGCGCGAGATCACGCAGCCGCCGATCGCGATCAAGGAAAAGCTGGCCTCTCGCATCAAGGTCATCTCGCGCATGGACATCGCCGAGAAGCGCGTGCCGCAAGACGGCCGGATGAAGCTGAAGTTCGGCAGCAAGGCGATCGACTTCCGCGTCAGCACGCTGCCTACGCTGTTCGGCGAGAAGGTCGTGATCCGGATCCTCGACCCGTCGAGCGCCAAGCTCGGCATCGAGGCGCTGGGCTACGAGAAGATCGAGAAGGAACGCCTGATGGCGTGCATCTATCGTCCCTACGGCATGATCCTCGTGACGGGTCCGACCGGCAGCGGCAAGACTGTTTCGCTCTACACCTGCCTGAACATCCTGAATCAGCCGGGCGTCAACATCTCCACCGTCGAAGACCCGGCCGAAATCAACCTGCCGGGCGTCAATCAGGTCAACGTCAACGACAAGGCGGGGCTGACTTTCGCCGCCGCACTCAAGTCCTTTCTGCGCCAGGACCCCGACATCATCATGGTCGGTGAGATCCGTGACCTCGAGACCGCCGACATCGCGATCAAGGCTGCGCAGACCGGCCACATGGTGATGTCCACGTTGCACACGAATGACGCACCGACCACGCTGACGCGCCTGCTCAACATGGGCGTGGCGCCGTTCAACATCGCGTCGAGCGTGCTGCTGATCACGGCGCAGCGGCTGGCGCGGCGACTGTGCGAGAACTGCAAGTCACCGGCCGAATATCCACGCGAGGCCCTGCTCAAAGCCGGCTTCGCCGAGACCGATATTGACGGCAGCTGGAAGCCGTATCGCTCGGTCGGCTGCTCGGCCTGCAACAACGGGTACAAAGGCCGGGTCGGTCTGTACCAGGTGATGCCCATGACCGAACCCATCCAACGCATCATTCTGGCCGAAGGGTCGGCGATGGACATCGCGGTGCAGGCGCACAAGGAGGGCGTTCGTGACTTGCGGCAGTCGGGATTGATGAAGGTCCGCGCCGGCGTTACCACGCTCGAAGAAGTGATCACCGTTACCAACGAATAGCCGGCAACCCGAGCGGCACCTTGCGTAGCTCGGATTGCACCGGTCGGAGGATTCATGGCAACTGCAGCACTGGCAAAGAACCCGAAGGACGCGATCTTCGAGTGGGAAGGCAAGGACCGCAACGGCAAGGTCGTGCGCGGCGAGATCCGCGCCGGCGGCGAAGCCGTGGTCAGCGCCAGCCTGCGCCGCCAGGGCATCCTGATCACCAAGATCAGGAAGCGGCGCACGGCCGGCGGCCGCTCGATCAAGCACAAGGACATCGCGATCTTCACCCGCCAGTTGTCCACCATGATGAAGGCCGGTGTGCCGCTGCTGCAGTCGTTCGACATCGTCGGGCGCGGCAGCACCAACCCGCGCATGACCAAGCTGCTCAACGACATCCGCTCCGATGTCGAAACCGGGACCAGCCTGTCGTCGGCCTTCCGCAAGCACCCGCTGCACTTCGACGCGCTCTACTGCAACCTGGTCGAAGCCGGCGAAGCCGGCGGCATCCTCGAGGCCTTGCTGGACCGCCTGGCGCTCTACCAGGAGAAGACGCTCGCCATCAAGGCCAAGATCAAGTCGGCGCTGATGTACCCCGTCGCCGTGCTAGTGGTAGCCTTCGTCGTGGTCACTGTGATCATGATCTTCGTGATCCCGGCCTTCAAGGAGGTTTTCACCTCCTTCGGCGGCGAGCTGCCGGCGCCCACCCAGTTCGTGATCGCGATGTCGGAGTTCTTCGTCAAGTGGTGGTGGGCAATCTTCGGCCTGCTGTTCGGCGGCATCTACTTCTTTCTCGAATCGTGGAAGCGTTCGGAGAAGATGCAGATCGCGATGGACCGCCTGCTGTTGCGCATCCCGATTTTCGGCGACCTGATCAACAAGTCGGTCATCGCGCGCTGGACGCGCACGCTGTCAACCATGTTCGCCGCCGGCGTGCCGCTGGTCGAGGCGCTCGACTCCGTGGGCGGCGCCTCGGGCAACGCGGTCTACCAGATCGCCACCGAACAGATCCAGAAGGACGTCTCGACCGGCTCGGCGCTCACCACCTCGATGACGGCGACCGGCGTGTTCCCGGTGATGGTGCTGCAGATGGCGTCCATCGGCGAGGAATCCGGCTCGCTCGACCACATGCTGGCCAAGGCCGCCGAGTTCTACGAAGAAGAGGTCGACGAGATGGTCAAGGGGCTGTCGAGCCTGATGGAGCCCTTCATCATCGTGATCCTGGGCGTCATCATCGGGGGCATCGTGGTTTCGATGTACCTGCCGATCTTCAAGCTCGGCGCCGTGGTGTAAGTCGGCCGCCGCGTGATCGACCTTCCAGCGCTCGAGCTGCTCCTGTCGCCTTGGGGCCTGGGCCTGCTGGGCCTGCTCATCGGCAGCTTTGTCAACGTCGTGATCCATCGCCTGCCAGCCATGCTCGAGCGCCAATGGTGGTCCGACGTAGCCGAGCATCTGCGCGATCGAGATTCGTTTCGCCGCACCTTTGCCGCCGAGGCTCCGCCAGGCCTGCACCAGGCCGGCACGGCGCTGCGCCGCACGGTTGCCGCGCTCGGGCCCTTGAGTCTGATGAAGCCCGGCTCGCGCTGCCCGTCCTGCGGACATCGCATCCGCTGGCACGAGAACATCCCGCTGCTCGGGTGGGTGCGCTTGCGCGGCCGTTGTTCGGCCTGCGGTGGGCGGATTTCGCTGCGTTACCCGGTGGTCGAACTCGGAACCGGGCTGCTGTTCGGCGCGGTGGCCTGGCGGCTCGGCCCGCAGCCGGTCGCGCTGCTGTATTGCGGCCTGGTTGCGGCGCTGCTGATCTTGACGATGATCGACTGGGACACGACCGTGCTGCCCGACGCCATCACCCTGCCACTGCTGTGGGCCGGACTGGCTGCAGCCGCGCTGGGCTGGCTGCCCGCAGTGACGCTGAAGGCCTCGATCTGGGGTGCCGTCGCCGGTTACCTGTCGCTGTGGTCGGTCTACTGGCTGTTCAAGCTCGCGACCGGAAAAGAAGGCATGGGCTTCGGCGACTTCAAGCTGTTGGCCGCACTGGGCGCCTGGCTGTCGTGGCAAGCCATCCTGCCGATCGTCCTGTTCGCATCGGTGCTGGGTGCCGCCGTGGGCATCGTGATGAAGCTCAAAGGCAGCCTGCGTGAAGGGCGCTTCGTGCCTTTCGGGCCCTTTCTTGCCGGTGGCGGTGTCGCCGTGCTGTTGACCGGTCTGCCCACGGTGCTGGACTGGATCGGATGGGCCTGAATCAGGCGACCGGGCCCGCCCGCGCGGGACCTGTCGCCAGCGACGGGACGAATGCGTCTGGCGCGCCAGACCGGAGCTTGTGGCCGATGCGGCCGATGCGGCCGATGCGCTCGATCGGACTGACCGGTGGCATCGGCAGTGGCAAGAGTTCGGTCGCGCGTGTGCTGGTCGACTGCGGGGCGACCCTGGTCGACACCGACGCGATCGCACGATCGCTCACGCTGCCCGGAGGTGCAGCCATCGAGGCCATCGCCGAGGCCTTCGGCGCCGCCCTGATCGCGCACGATGGCGCGCTCGACCGCGAGCGGATGCGCGAACGCGTGTTCACCGATCCGGCAAGCAAGGCCAGGCTCGAGGCCATCCTGCACCCGATGATCGGCGTCGAGGCCCATCGGCAGGCGGCCCAGGCCGGGGACCGCACCGTGGTCTATGACGTACCGCTGCTGGCCGACTCCAGCCGCTGGCGGCGCATCGCCGACCGCATCCTGGTGGTGGATTGCAACGAAGACACCCAATGTCGACGCGTGATGCAGCGCTCGGGCTGGACCGAGGCCGCGGTGCGTACCGTGATCGCCCAGCAGGCGCTGCGCCAGCGCCGCCGCGCGCTGGCTGACGCGGTGATCCACAACGACGGCATCGACGTCGAGACCCTGACCGGCGAAGTGCGCGCACTCTGGGCCCTGTGGACAGCGGCGCGCTGAACGGGCGAACCCGGTGCGCCGCCGGCACGCTGTGAAACAATCGTCCCCGCCGGCTGCGCCCTGACGCCAGCGGCGCTGACGAAAGCCTGCCCGTGGTCCTGTACGAGTACCCGTTCAACGAGAGCGTCCGCACGATGCTGCGCCTGGACCACCTGTTCGGCAGGCTGTCCCAGTTGCTGCCTCGCGAGGCGCCGGTCGACCACCACTTTGCACTGGTCACGATCTTCGAGATCATGGAGGTCGCCTCGCGCGCCGACCTCAAGTCCGATCTGCTGAAGGAGCTCGACCGCCACCGCACCCAGTTGATCGGCTACCGCGGCAACCCGGCCATCTCCGAAGCGGCGCTCGAGTCAGTGATCAGCCGCATCGACAACGCCTTTGGTGGCCTGAACCAGTTGCAGGGCAAGGCCGGCCAGGTGCTGGCGTCCAACGACTGGCTGATGAGCAACGCAGTTTGCATTTCTCGTTGTGCAGTTCGTGCCCGCACTGCGGACACCACCGCCAGTATTCACCGCTCCCCGGT
>JANOJJ010000666.1:0-11099 GCA_031408155.1 Rubrivivax sp. | reverse complement strand
GCCTTGCGCATGCTGTGTCATGGCGACGAAGGCCTGAGCCTGTTGCAGGGCGGGACCGGATTCGAATCCGTCCGGGTCAAGAATTTGCTGGCGCGGGACACAAGCCAGGGCCGCCCTCCCCATATGGCGCGCCAGACGGGCTTTGCGCGACTGGCCCTCGGCGAAAGCCTGGTGCTGGCCGATTGCGGTGCGCCAGCACTTTGCCATGGGCCATTGGCACTTGAATTTTCCGACGGGCGCTCGGGCGCGCAGACATGGTTGACCAGTCCGATGGCACGCGCGTCGTCGGCCGACAGCCAGCGCGCCGAATAGAACAGGTCCAGCGCGCGGCGCAGCCCGATCAACCGTGGCAGGCGCTGGCTGCCGCCCCAGCCGGGGATGAGGCCGAACTGCGCATGCTGGTCACCGAAGCGGGCGTCGCGGGCGGCGAAGACCACGTCGCAGGCCAGCATCAGCTCCAGCCCACCGGCCAGGCTCAGGCCCTGGCAGGCCGCGACCACCGGCAACGCGCTGGCTTCGAGCCGGCGCAGCACGCGATGCCCGGCGGCCATGAAGCCGGCCAGCTCCTGGGCGTTGTGGCGCAAGCCCTTGACTTGCTGCAGGTCGGCGCCGGTGCAGAAATGCGGGCCCTGCGCACGCACCAGCAGCGCGCGCACGTCGCTGCCCGGCGCTTCGAAGCGGTCGAGCGCAGCGCCGAGGCCTTGGCAGACCTCGAGCGACAGGCAGTTGAACTTGTCGGGCCGGGCCAGTTCGATGATGCCGACGCCGCCGTCCTGCTGCGTCGCCACCGGGGACTCGTTGTCGGCGCCCATCACTTCTCCTTCACCCCGTACTGCACGGCGATGCGACCGACGCGTTCGCGCGCGACGATCAGCTTCATGATCTGCGCCGTGCCGTCGCCGATCTCCAGTCCCATCACGTCGCGCAGGCGCTGCTGGTGCGGCAGGTCCATCGACCAGCCGTAGTGGCCGAAGCTCAGCAGGCACTGGTGGATGGCGTCGAACGCGGTCTTCGGGCCCATCCACTTGACCATCGCCGCCTCGGCGGTGTGCGGCCGGCCGGCGTCGCGCAGTTCGAGCGCGTGGTAGCAGAGCTGGCGCGCGGCGGCGAGCTGGGTCTCGAACTCGACGATCGGAAAGGTCGCGCCCTGGTACTGTGCCAGCGGCGAACCGAAGGCCTGGCGCTCCTGCAGATAGACCCAGGTCTCGTCGATCGAGGCTTGCGCGGCGGCGATGCACTGCAGCGCGATCAGCACGCGGCTGTAGTCGAAGCCCTTCATCACCTGCGTGAAGCCGGTGCCTTCAGCGCCGAGCCGGTACTCTGCCGGCACGCGCACGTCGTCGAAGAAGACCGAGCCGCGGCCCACGATCTTGCTGCCGACATCGTTGTAGCGGCTGCGCTGCACGCCAGGCAGCGTCAGCGGTACCAGAAAGGCGCTGACGCCGCGAGCGCCTTCGGCGACCTCGCCGGTACGCGCGAACAGGACCATCGAATCGGCCTGTTCGCTGAAGCTGATCGAGGCCTTCTCGCCATTGAGCACATAGGCGTTGCCGTCGCGCCGCGCCTTCAGCGCCAGGTTGGCCGCGTCCGAGCCACCGCGCGGCTCGGTCAGGCCCAGCCCCATCAGCAACTCGCCGCGGACCAGGCCCTGCACCCAGTGGCGTGCCAGTTCGGGGTCGGCGTTGCGCACCATGATCAGGCCCATCAGCGACGCCAGCAACTGCACGTAGCTGACGTTGAAGTCGCCGTAGGCGATGTCCTCGATGATCAGGCCGGCGCTGACGCCGCTCTGGCCCAGGCCGCCAAAGGCCTCGGGCAGGTCGACGCCGATCAGGCCCAGGCTGCCCATCTCGCGCAGCAGGTCGCGGTCGATCGCTGCGCTGCTTTCACGCCGCTGGTAGTCGGGCCGCAGCCGCTGGCGAGAGAAGCGCTGCGCCACCTCGCGCAGGGCCTGCTGGTCGTCGCTGGGCAACATGGGGCCGGTCTCCTGGGTCGCGTCTGGATGCGCGTGTGGATGCGCGTGTGGATGCGCGTGTGGCGTTGCGCCGGCGCCGGCTGTTCGAGCCTTGCCAAGGCCGGGCCGCAGGCTTAGGATGATTCATCATACCGAACAACTGTTAGTTAGATCCAGGTCCGGACCGGTCTGCGGACCCTCGGACTTTCCCCAGCCCAACGCGGGCATCGATGCAGCCGGGACCGGCGGCGCCGACCGCACCGAAGAGCTCGACGCCCTGCGCGCCATCGACCAGCGCACCCGCGCGGCCCGAAGTTTCCAGGCCGTTACCCATCCCCACCCCTTGACCGAGAACCTCATGGACTACGCCGACTTCCAGTTCCTCGCTTTCGAGCACCGTGACAACGGCGTGCTCGTCATCACCATCAACCGCCCCGAGGTGATGAACGCCACCAATGCACGCCTGCACTGGGAGCTGACCAGGATCTGGGGCGTGATCCAGGACGACGAACGGACCAAGGTGGCGCTGATCACCGGCGCCGGCGAGCGTGCCTTCTCGGCCGGCGGTGACCTCGACTGGGTCAACCAGATGGTGGGCCACCCGGGCAACGTCGGCAAGGTGATGAAGGAGGCTGCCGACATCGTCTACAACATGCTGGCCTGCGAGAAGGTCATCATCTCGGCCATCAACGGCGTGGCCGTCGGCGCCGGCCTGGCGGTGGCGATCCTGGCCGACATCAGCATCATGGCCGAGACCGCGCGCATCACCGACGGCCACGTCAAGCTCGGCGTCGGCGCTGGTGACCACGCGGCCATCGTCTGGCCGCTGCTGTGCGGCATGGCCAAGGCCAAGTACTACTTGCTGACGGCCGACTTCATCGACGGCAAGGAGGCCGAGCGCATCGGCCTGGTCAGCCTGACCGTGCCGGCGGCCGAGTTGATGGAGCGCGCGCTGAAGGTGGCCGACAAGCTGGCCGCCGGCAGCCAGCAGGCGATCCGCTTCACCAAGATGTCGCTCAACAACTGGATGCAGGTGGCGCGGCCGATCTTCGACCAGTCGCTGGCGCTCGAGATGCTCTGCTTTCTGGGCGAGGACGCGCCGCACGGTGTGGCCGCGGTGCGCGAAAAGCGCGCGCCGGTGTTCCCGTCGGCAATGCGCTGACTGGCCGCGGGTCGCCCACAGGGTGAACCCGATCTAGACTAACAAGCGTTCGGCGGATAGATTTCACGGCGCTTTCGCTGCACGCTGCAGCAGGAACAGGACAACATGGATCTCGGTCTGAAGGACCAGTCGGTGGTCATCACCGGCGGCGGCTCGAACATCGGTCGCGCCATCGTGCACGCCTTCGCGCGCGAAGGCGCGCGCATCACCATCGGCGACATCGACACCGCGCAGGCGGACAAGACCGCCGTCGAGGCGCGCGACCTGGGTGCCGGCGCGGTGCAGGTGGTCAAGACCGACGTCACCGACCTGGCCCAGGTGCAGGCCCTGTTTGCCGCCGCCAACGAAGCGCATGGCCCGGTCGACACGCTGGTCAACAACGTCGGCTGGGACAAGCTGATGTTCTTCACCCAGACCGACCCGGCGTTCTGGCAGCGCATCATCCAGGTCAACTTCGTCGGCGTGCTCAACTGCACCAGCGTGGCGCTGCAGACCATGGTGCCGAAGAACCGCGGCGCGATCGTCTCCATCAGCTCCGACGCCAGCCGCCAGGGCGAGCCCAAAGAGGCCGTCTACGGCGGCATGAAGGCCGCAGTCAACAGCTTCATGAAGACCGTGGCGAAGGAAAACGGCCGCTACGGCATCCGCTGCAACTGCGTCTGCCCGGGCGTGACCATCCCCGAGGCGCAAGGCGACGTCGGCAGCAACAGCATGTGGTCCGACCCGACCGGCATGTTCACGCCCGAGCAGATGGAAAAAGTGGCCAAGGCCCTGCCGCTGCGCAAGCTGGGGCGACCGGGCGACATTGCCAGCGCGGTGTTGTTCTTCGCCTCGCCGCTGGCGGCGGGGCATGTCACGGGGCAGGTGCTGTCGGTGTCCGGCGGCTACAGCATGATCGGTTGAAGGAAGCACGCATGGACTACCAGGACATCCTCTACAGCGAACAAGACTCGGTCGCCACCATCACCATCAACCGGCCCGAGGTGATGAACGCCTTCCGCGGCCGCACGGTCGAGGAACTGATCGACGCGCTGATGCGCAGCGGCTGGAGCAAGCAGATCGCCGCCATCGTGCTGACCGGCAGCGGCGAACGCGCCTTCTGCACCGGCGGCGACCAGTCGTCGCACAGCGGCCACTACGATGGCCGCGGTACCGTCGGCCTGCCGGTCGAAGAACTGCACAGCGCGATCCGCGACGTGCCCAAGCCGGTGATCGCGCGCGTGCAGGGTTTTGCGATTGGCGGCGGCAACGTGCTGGCCACTTTGTGCGACCTGACCCTTGCGTCCGAGAAGGCCGTGTTCGGCCAGGTCGGGCCCAAGGTCGGCTCGGTCGACCCCGGCTGGGGCACGGCCTATCTGGCGGCCGTGGTGGGCGAGAAAAAGGCGCGCGAGATCTGGTACCTGTGCCGCCGCTACAGCGCCGCCGAGGCGCTGCAGATGGGCCTGGTCAATGCCGTCGTGCCGCACGAGCGGCTCGACGCCGAGGTCGCCGCGTGGTGCGCCGAGATCGTGACCAAGAGCCCGACCGCGCTGGCGATCGCCAAGCGTTCGTTCAACGCGTCGACCGAGCACATCCGCGGCATCGGCAGCCTGGGCCTGCAGGCGCTGAGCCTGTACTACAACACAGCCGAATCGAAGGAAGGCGTGCAGGCCTTTCTCGAAAAACGCAAGCCCGACTTCCGCAAGTTCGCCTGACCGCAGCGGCCATCGCCAGGAATCCGTCCACCGGCCCCCGCGTGCCCGCACCGATGCCCTCGCGCCGCCCTCGCGCTGTCAGCGGCGTGCCGGCGTCGGTCGAGGTGCCGGCCAGCGAGGCCACGCGCGACCACATCCTGGTCGAGGCAGCGCGCCTGTTCCGCCATCAGGGCTACGCCGCCACGACGCTGCGCGAGATCGCCGACGCCGCCGGCATCAAGGCCGGCAGCATCTACTACCACTTCGGCTCCAAGGACGAGATCCTTGGCGTGGTGCTCGACCGCGGCATCGAGGTCGTCAGCCGCGAGGTGCGCCAGCGCGTGGCGGCGTTGCCGCCCGCGGCCACGCACCGGCAGTGCGTGGTGGCGGCGATCGAAGGCCACCTCTACGGGCTGCTGCAGCATGGCGACTTCACGTCGGCCAACATCCGGCTCTACGGGCAGATCCCACTGGCGGCCAAGAACCGGCACCGCATCGTGCGCCGCGCCTATGCCGACTACTGGGACACGCTGCTGCAGCAGGCGATGCAAAGCGGCGAGTTGCGCAACGACACCAACCTGGCGGTGATGCGGCTGTTCCTGATCGGCGCGCTGAACTGGACGGTCGAGTGGTTCAACCCGCAGCGCGGCAGCTTCAGGACCTTCGTCGACCAGATCGCCGCCATCGTGTTCGACGGCATCGGTGCCCGGGGCGTGCTCGAACGACTGCCGGTGGCGCGCAAGAACCGGCGCCGGGTGGCTGCATGAATGCAGACGCCGCACCCGTGCTCGAGTGCCGTGGCATCGAACGCCGCTTCGGCGGCCTGATCGCGCTGGCCGGTGTCGACTTGAAGATCGCGCGCGGCGAGATCTACGGCCTGGTCGGACCCAACGGCAGCGGCAAGACCACGCTGACCAACGCGATTACGGGTTTCTACCCGCCGAACAAGGGCCAGGTGCTGCTGCAGGGGAAGGACATCACCGGCCTGGCACCGCACAAGGTGGCGCGGCGCGGCGTGGCACGCACCTTCCAGAACCTGGCGCTGTTCAACGGCATGTCGGTGCTCGACAACATCCTGCTCGGCCGCCACGTGCACATGAACCCGGGCGTGTTGCGCACGCTGGGCTACTGGGCGCTGGCGCGCAAGGAAGAAACCTCCAACCGCGACATCGTCGAGGAGATCATCCGCTTCATGCAGCTCGAAAGCGTGCGCGAAGAGATGGTCGACAGCATTCCGATCGGCCTGAAGAAGCGGGTCGAACTGGCGCGCGCACTGGTGGCCGAACCGAGCTTCCTGATCCTCGACGAGCCGATGGCCGGCATGAACCAGGAAGAGAAGGAATACATGGCGCGCTTCGTGCTGGACGCACGCGACGAGCGCGGCGTGACGGTGCTGCTGATCGAGCACCACATGGACATCATCGTCGGCATCTGCGACCGCATGCTGGTGCTGAGCTATGGCCAGATGATTGGCAGCGGCATTCCAGCCGAGGTCATCGCCGACCCGCGCGTGGTCAAGGCCTACCTCGGAGCGGCGCATGTCGCACGTTGAAGCCGGCGCGAGCGTCAATGCGCGCGCGCGGCCGTTGCCGGCGTCGGGGCCGGGCTGGAACTTCGAGACCGACAGCACGCTCGTGCGTGTGCTGGCGCGCAACGCCGCGGCCTTCGGCAGCCGGGCCGCGCTGCGCGAGAAGGACAAGGGTATCTGGCAGCAGACCAGTTGGCAGCAGGCGCTCGACGCCGTGCTGGAGTGCGCCGCGGGGCTCGACGCTCTGGGCTTCGGCGCCGGCAAGGGCATGATGGTGCTGGGCGACAACCGCGCGCGGCTGTACCTCGGCATGTTGGCCGCGGGCGCCTTGCGCGGCTACGCGATGCCGGTCTACCCCGACGCCACGCCCGACGAGTTGCGCCACTTCTCGCAAGAGCTGCCGCTGCACGTGGCGCTGGCCGACGACCAGGAACAGGTCGACAAGGTGCTCGACCTGCGCGACAGCGGTGCCGATATCGCCAACCTGGTCTACGACGACCCACGCGGCCTGGGCCGCTACCAGGCGCCAGGCCTGCAGTCGTGGGACGCGCTGCTGGCGGCCGGCCGCAAGCGGCTCGTCGCCGACCCTGCGCTGCGCCAGTCGCTGCTCGAGCGCGCGCGGCCCGAAGACCCGGCCGTGCTGGTGCACTCGTCGGGCACCACCGGCCGCCCCAAGGGTGTGCCGCTGACGCACCGCAACCTGCTCGAAGGCGTGCGCAACGCCTGGCAGGGCGGGGCCTTCGACTTTGGCGAGGACGTGCTGGCCTACCTGCCGATGGCCTGGGTCGGCGACTTCGCCTTCACCGTCGCCGCCGGCGTGGCGCTGCGCTTCACGATCAACATCCCCGAGCGCGCCGAGACCGTGCTGCACGACCTGCGCGAGATCGCGCCCACCTTCTACCTGGCGTCGCCGCGCAGCTGGGACAACATGCTGACCACGATCCAGGTGCGCATGGCTGATTCGACGCCGCTCAAGCGCAGCGTCTACGAGCTGTTCCTGAACTCGGCGCTGACCGCCGAACGGCGCAAGCTCGAGGGCCATGCGCCGACCACGCTCGAGCAGTGGATGCGTCCGCTGGGTGAATGGCTGGTGTTCGGCCCGATCAAGGACCAGCTCGGCCTGACCCGGCTGCGCCACGCCTTCACCGGCGGCGAGGCGATCGGCGAAGACACCTTCATCTTCTACCGCGCACTCGGTGTGCAGTTGCGCCAGCTCTACGGTCAGACCGAGTGCAGCGCCTACAACGCGATGCAGGAAGCCTCGGAGGTACGGCTGCACACCGTGGGCCGGCCGCTGCCGGGCGTGCAAGTGAAGATCAGCGAAGCCGGCGAGATCATGGTGCGATCGGGCAGCGTGTTCGGCGGCTACTACCACCAGCCCGAAGCGTCGCGCGCCGCGCTCGAAGACGGCTGGCTGCACACCGGCGACGCCGGCTTCCTCGAGCCCGATGGCCACCTGGTGGTGCTCGGACGGCTGTCGGAAGTGGTGCACACTGCGCAAGGCGAACGCTACATCCCCAACTACATCGAAAACCGCCTCAAGTTCAGCCCCTACGTCAAGGACGTGGCGGTGCTGGGTGCCGGCCGCGAATGGCTGGGCGCGATCATCTGCATCGACAAGGAGTCGGTTGGCCACTGGGCCGAACTGCGCGGCATTTCCTACCTGTCGTATGCCGACCTGTCAGGCAAGCCGCAGGTGATGGAGCTGGTGGCGCAAGCCGTGCAGCATGTCAACTCGACGCTGCCCGGGCCGCTGCGGCTGCGCCGCTTCGTCTGCCTGCACAAGGAGTTCGACGCCGACGACGGCGAAGTCACGCGCACGCGCAAGCTGCGCCGCAATGTGGTCGAAGAGCGCTATGCGCCGATCATCGACGCCGTCTACGGCGGCCAGGAGGCGGTGACGATGAAGGCCCGGATCACCTACGAGACGGGCGAGATCGGTGTCATCGAACGTCGGCTCGACGTTCGCGAGGTCTGAGCGATGGACTGGATGCTGTTGGCCGAACTCGCCCTCAACGGCGGCATGACCGGGTTGATGTATTCGCTGGTGGCGATCGGCATCGTGCTGATCTACAAGTCGAGCTCGGTGCCCAACCTGGCGCAGGGCGCGCTGACCATGCTCGGCGCCTACGTCGTGCTGGCCTGGACCAGCAAGGCCGGCGCGCCGATGTGGCTGGCAATACCGCTGGCGATGGTCACGATGTTCGCTGCCGGCGTGGCCATCGAGCGCGTCGCGCTGCGCCGGCTGGCCGGGCGGCCGATCATCATGTTGCTGATGATGACGCTGGGGCTGGACATCTTCCTGCGCGCCAGCGCGATGACGATCTGGGGCGGCTCGGCACGCCCGCTGTCGCTGGGCATACCCGACGACCCGTTGTTCCTCGGGCCGATCCTGCTCAACCGTGCGCTGCTGGTGGGTGCGGTGGTGGCGCTCGTGCTGTTCGGCATCTTCGTGCTCTTCTTCCGCACCCGGCTGGGCATCGTGCTGCGCGCCATCTCCGACGACTACACCGCGTCGTGGTCGGTCGGCATCTCGGTCGAACGCGGCGTGGCGCTGTCGTGGGCACTGTCGTCGGTGGTGGCCACCGCGGCCGGCGTGCTGTGGGGCTCGATCCAGGGCGTCGACCAGTCGCTGTCGCTGCTACTGCTCAAGGGCGTGACGGTGGCCGTGCTCGGCGGCATGGACAGCCTGGGCGGCGCGGTGCTGGCCGGGCTGCTGCTGGGCATCTTCGAAGGCGTGGCCTCGGGCTGGCTCGACCCGCTGGTGGGCGGCGGCAGCCGCGACCTGGTGGTCGCCGCCACGCTGATCCTGACCATCCTGATCCGCCCGCACGGCCTGTTCGGCCGCCACGATATCGAGAGGATCTAGATGTTTTTCCGCCAGGCCGGCATCTTCCACACCGATTACGCGTCGGATCGCGCGCTGTTCCCGATCGGCTTCGACCGCCGTGCGGTGATGCTGCTGCTGGCGCTGGCAGTGGCGGCACCGTACCTCGTGAGTTCGCTGTTCCTGTCCAGCACCTTGCTGCCGTGGCTGGTGTGGACGGCCGCCGCGCTGGGCCTGAACCTGATCCTCGGCTGGGCCGGGCAGTTCCACTTCGGCTATGCGGCCATCATGGGCATCGGCGCCTACACGGCGGTGCATGCGACGCGCGCCGGCATCCCGTGGGAGCTGGCGGTGATCCTGGGCGGCGCCATGGCCACGCTGATCGGCATCACCTTCGCGTTCGCGGCGCTGCGCGTCAAGGGCCTTTACCTGGCGCTGTCGACGCTGGCGCTGCAGTTCGTCATGGACTGGGTCATCTCGCATGTGCCGGCCATCAGCGGCGGCACGCAGGCCACGCTGCAGGCGCCGAACATGAAGCTGGCGGGCTTTGCCGTCACTTCCGAGACCGGCCTGTACTACGTGGCACTGGCCTGGTGCCTGTGGGTCACGCTGTTCATGCTCAACCTGCGCCGCACGGCGCTGGGCCGCGCGCTGGTGGCCGTGCGCGAGAAGGACTTTGCCGCCGCCGTCATCGGCGTCAACAGCCTCTACTACAAACTGTTGGCGTTTGCCACCTCATCCTTCATCGGCGGCGTCACCGGGGCGCTTCTGATCTTCACCTTCTACCGCGCGGTCACGCCCGAGCAGTTTGCCGTCAACGTGTCGATCGAGCTGTTGGCGATGGTGATCGTGGGTGGTCTGTCCAGCATCATCGGCAGCTATTTCGGCGCCGCCTTCATCCTGCTGATGCCGGGTCTGATCAACCAGCTTATCGCCGCGCTGGCCGAAGCGCTGGGCGCCAGGCTTAGCATCGAGGCGCTGGCGCACATTCCGCACGCGATCTACGGCGCGCTGATCATCGCCTTCTTGCTGATCGAGCCGATGGGGCTGGGCAAGCTTTACGCCAACGTCCGAAATTACCTTCTCGTGTGGCCCTTCGGCTACGCCCGGAAGTGACGCAGCAGGGCAGCGCGATGCAGGCTGTTCTGTCGCTGAACAACGTCGAGGTCATCTACGACCGCGTCGCGCTGGCCATCAAGGGCGTGTCGATCGAAGTGCCGCAAGGCGGCATGGTGGCGCTGCTGGGTGCCAACGGCGCCGGCAAGAGCACCACGCTCAAGACCATCAGCGGCTTGCTGCGCGCCGAGCGCGGCGAGGTCACGCGCGGCGTGTTGCACTACATGGGCGCCAGCATCGACGCGCGGGCCGCGCCGGCGCGCGTCAAGCTCGGCATCGCGCAGGTGCTCGAAGGCCGTCGCGTGTTCGAGCACCTGACGCCCGACGAGAACCTCGTTGCCGCGTCGGCCGTGCGCGGCAACCGCGCCGACATGCAGCGCAACCGCGACCGCGTCTACGGCTGGTTTCCACGCCTGGGCGAGCGCCGCCACGCGCAGTCGGGCTACTTGTCGGGTGGCGAGCAACAGATGCTGGCCATCGGCCGCGCCTTGATGACGCAGCCCAAGCTGCTGATGCTCGACGAGCCCAGCCTGGGCCTGGCGCCGTTTCTCGTCGACGAGATCTTCGACATCGTGCGCCGCATCAACCAGCAAGAGGGTCTGTCGGTGCTGCTGGTCGAGCAGAACGCACTGGCCGCGCTCGAGGTGGTGTCGCACGGCTACCTGATGGAAAACGGCCGTATCGTGATGCACGACAGCGCCGAGGCGATGAAGAAGAATCCCGACATCCAGGAGTTCTACCTTGGCGGGTCCGAAGGCAAGGACTTTCACGCGATCAAGCACTATCGCCGGCGCAAGCGATGTTTAACGTGACTCCCCCCGAAGCGCCTTCGGCGCCTC
>JANOJJ010000638.1:0-3326 GCA_031408155.1 Rubrivivax sp. | reverse complement strand
TGCTCATCAAGCCCCGGACGGATCGCATTTCATCGGCCGACAGCGCCTGAGCATCGACCCCTTGCAGAGCCGAGTAGCGCTTGTCGCTTTGCGCCACGGCGCTTGTCGACAGCAGCGATCCGACCAGCATCGCAGCGGTCGCCACCAGGGCCAGGGATTTCTTCACCGTCATACGGATCTCCTTCGGGTTGAATGCTCGAAATGTCCTTGAACAAGGGCAATTCACTGTAGTGGGAATGATTGTCGACGTCACTTCGGCAAGCTGTAAATGGCCGGCTCGCAATTGTAAGAATCACCACTTGTTCGCGGGGTGCGTCGAATCGTCGCGCCCTTATGTCGGCCACCGTCTGACATGGATCGTTGCGCATCAAGGTTATTTATGCTAGGAGCCAACAACTCGGCCCGGACGGCGGCGGCGGCGGCGGCGGCGGCGATCTTCACGCCGCCGGCGCGTTTGCAGTCGGTCGGGATACCGCCCGGCGGGTCAGGCGACGACGGCGAAGCTGAGCCCGGCGCTGGCCTGCAGGCGCCGCATCAGGGCCAGGCCCATCGCGGCGCCGGGAGTCCAAACGCCACCGGGAGTCGCTTCGCGGTCCAGGTCTTGCAACAGGCAAAGCGCACTTTCAGCCACCAGCTTGCTGGTCGAGCCATAGCCCGGATCTCGATCGCCCTTGACCACGGCCGCCAGTCGACGGCCATCAGCCGTTTCGCCGGTGAACACCACTTCGTAGCAGCCGGCGTCGCGCGCTGCACGGCTGGGCCCCTGGCCAGGCTGGGGCAACACAAAGCGACGCAGCAACAAGCGCGTGGGCGCCAGGCTCAGCAGCCAGCCCTGCAGCCGCGCCTGGCGGGCCAGTGCGCGCGCGCGGCGCTCGCCGCGCGCGCCGTCGCCGGTCAGCATGCGCTCGTCATAGCTGAAGTCGCGACCCCACGGGTGCCCGCGCAGCGCGTTGGTGCGATGGACGTTCTTGGTGTTGATGGGCGCCATCAGGAAGGGGCCTGTCCAGGCCTGCGCCCAGTCGTCGAAAGCCGCGTGCTCGCCATCGGGCTGTGCCGGCCCGCGGAAGCCCGGGGTCAAGGCGAACGGGTCTGCCATCACATGCGCCAGCGCGGGCTCGCGCTCGACCTGCTCGACGGTGGCCAATGCGCTGGCCGCCGTGCCGCCAGACAGCGTGCCTTTCATCACCCGCACGCGAGCGCGCACGTGCGTGGCCGGCGCGCCAAACCGCAGCAGCATCTCGTCCTGCAGAAACACCACGCCGAGGTCGAATGGAATGGAATCGAAGCCACAGGAAAACACGATGCGCGCGCCGCTGGCCTGGGCCGGACCTTGCAGCAGCGGGATCATCCTGGCCATCCACAAGGGCTCGCCGCACAGATCGACGTAGTCGGTGCCGGCCTCGGCGCAGGCGGTGATCAAGGCCTGGCCGTAGCGCTGATACGGGCCGACCGTGGTGATGATGACGCTCGCCTGGCGCGCCAGACCGGCCATCCCCGCCGGGTCGCTGGCGTCCGCGGCCAGCAAGGGCAGGCTGGCGTCGGCGCCGATGGCGTCACGCACCTCGGCCAGTCTGGCCGGCTGTCGCCCCGCCAAGGCCCACGACAGCTCGCCGCGGCTGCCATAGGTGGATTGAAGGTACTCCGCCACCAACTGGCCGGTGAAGCCAGTGGCGCCGAAGACGATGACGTCATGGGTGCGCTTCATGCGCCATCGTCGCACAAGGTGCCGTGCGCGGCATGGCCGCAGCGCGGATCATGTCGAGGTCGGCGATCGGGTCGGGACTGCTTACCGATAAAACGCGTCCACTCTGCCTTTCAGCTTGATCAGCACCGGCTTTCCTCTGCGGTCCACCGTCCGCCCGGCCGGCACCTTGACCCAGCCCTCGCTGAGGCAGTACTCCTCGACATCGAAGCGCTCCTTGTCGTTCAGGCGGATGCCGATCTCGTGCTCGAACACGGCAGCCACGTGATACGGACTACCCGGGTCGACCGACAGCCGGTCGGGCAACGGGGGAGCGGCTTGGGCTTCATTCATGGGCGACCCCTGATTGGACCATGCGGACGGTCCGCCATTGTCGAGGATGCGACCCGGCGCGGCCGGCCGGCCCTGGCCACGCCGATGGCGGCAAACGCTGGTCGGCCGCGCTCCGCTGCCGGGTGCCGATAATCGAGCCTTCGCGCCGCGTGAGCGTCACCAGCCTCTGTCTATCCTCATGTCCGATCTCATCGTCCACGGTGGAACGCCTCTGCGCGGCCGGCTCGTGCCGTCCGCCAACAAGAACGCCGTGCTGCCGATCCTGTGCGCCACGCTGCTCACGCGCGAGCCGGTGCGCTTGCGCGGCATCCCTGAAATCACCGACGTCAAGAAGATCCTCGACATCTTCCGCACCCTGGGCAGCCAGGTGGAGGTCGACTTCGACGCGCGGGTGCTCGACGTGCACCATCAGCACACACGCTTCGACGAACACCTGCATCGCCTGCCCGAAGAGATGCGCAGCTCGATCATGCTGGTGCCCGGACTGCTGGCGCGCTTTGGCGTGGCGCGCATCGAGGACGACGTCAAGGGCTGCAGCCTGGGCATGCGCGAGATCGACCCCCATGTCGAGGTCATGCAGAGCTTCGGCGCCACCGTCGAGCGCCGCCCCGACGGCCTGCTGATGCGCGCCGACCGCCCGCTGAAGGCGACCCAGCACTGGCTCGACTACGCGTCGGTCACCACCACCGAGAACTACGTGCTGTGTGCCGCGCTGGCCGAAGGGCGATCGGTGCTGATGAACGCCGCCAGCGAGCCGCATGTGCAGGAGTTCTGCCACTTCATGACGCTGATCGGCGCGCGCATCGAGGGCCTGGGCACCTCGCGCCTGGTGGTCCAAGGCGTGCAGCGGCTCGGCGGCTGCGACTTCACGTTTGCCGAGGACTTTCACGAGATCGTGACCTTCATGGCGCTGGGCGCCATCACCGGCGGCTGCGTCGAGGTGCGCAACTCCACCCCCGAACAGTTTCCGCTGATCGACCGCACCTTCGCCAAGTTCGGCGTGCGCATCGTGCACGAGGGCGGCTGGTCGCGCACCGAGCTCGACGGCCCGCTGCGCGTGCGTGAGCCCTTCACGCGCAACATCCTGCAAAAAATCGAGGCCGCGCCCTGGCCGTACCTGCCGGTCGACCTGTTGCCGATCTTCGTGGCGCTGGGCGTGCGCGCCGAAGGCAGCGCGATGTTCTGGAACAAGGTCTATGAGCGGGTCGTCGTCCGGCCGGCTCATCCGCAACACGTCATCCGAAGCAGCCATCGAGCTTGCGGCGCCGGATCAATCCTTCAGCGCGCCGAT
>JANOJJ010000604.1:0-2152 GCA_031408155.1 Rubrivivax sp. | reverse complement strand
GGACCTCCTCCACGATGGCCAGGGCGATCGAGCCGATATCGTGGAGGCGGGCGAGACGGCCGGACAACTTGCTGATGGAGGCGAGTCGGTCGGCCAGGGTTCGTCGAGAATCTGCCAGTCTACGAGGACGAGGGCCAGACCGATGGCACCCGGCCGACCTCGGCGCACGAGTATTTCTCGCTGGTGGCCAAGCGGCTGTACACCTTGATCGGCGACACCACTGAAGACGGATTCGTCTTCCGGGTCGACCTGGCGCTGCGGCCAAACGGCAATTCGGGCCCACCGGTGGCCAGCCTGCCGATGCTGGAGGAGTACTTCCAGGTCCAGGGCCGCGAATGGGAGCGTTTTGCCTGGCTCAAGAGCCGCGTCGTCGCACCGCGCTCGGCCATGACCAGCGGTCGGGCGCTGGCCTTGCGCTCGCTGGTCACGTCCTTCGTCTACCGGCGCTACCTCGACTACGGCGTATTCGAGGGCCTGCGCCAGTTGCATCGCAAGATCCGCGACGAAGCCCAGCGCCGCGCCGCCGGCCGGCCCGAGCGCGCCAACGACGTCAAGCTCTCGCGCGGCGGCATTCGCGAAATCGAGTTCATCGTGCAACTGATGCAGGTGGTGCGCGGCGGTCAGTTCCCGGAGATTCGCACCCGATCGACGCTGAAGGCGCTGCGGCGGCTGGCCGGACGCGGCCTGATGAAGCCCGAGACCGCCGAGCAGCTGGCAGCGGCCTACGACTTCCTGCGCCGGGTGGAGCATCGCATCCAGTACCTGGACGACCAGCAGACACATTTGTTGCCCACCGCCGATGCCGACCTGGGCTGGATATCGGCCAGCATGGGCCTGAGCTGCCGAAATGCAAATGGCAGCGACGCCTGCGGATTGCTCGATCGCCTGGGCGAGGTGCGCGAGCTGGTGGCGGGGGAGTTCGACCTGCTGCTGGGCGCAGGCCAGGCCAGCGCCGCACGCCCTGGCTGCAAGACCTGTGGGCCGGGGCCGCAACCGGTCGACAGCGAGTCGCTGCTCGAGACCCTGCCCACCGAGCTGGCCGTACGGGTGCGCCTGTGGACGACCCACCCGCGCGTGGCGGCGCTGCGTGACGAAAGCCGCCTGCGTTTGGGCCGCCTGGTGCACAAGACCGGGCAAGCGCTGCGCGAAGGTGCCTGTTCGGCACAGGCGGCGGTGCGATTCATCGACTGGATGGAGCCGTTGCTGCGGCGCGAAAGCTACCTCGCATTGCTGGTCGAACGACCCGACGTGCACAACCGACTGCTGCGCCTGCTCGACCTGGCGCGCTGGCCGATGCAATACCTGATGCGTCACCCCGGCGTGATCGACGAGCTGGCCGACGAACGGCTGCTGCACCTGCGCTTCGATCGCCAGGCTTTCGTGCAGGGTCTCGACGAGCGCCGTGCGGCCTGGCAGCGCTCGGGCGAGGAAGACGAGGAACAACTGTTCGACACCCTGCGCCGTGCGCACCATGCCGAGGTCTTCCGCACGCTGGTGCGCGATGTCGAAGGCGAGCTCAGCGTCGAACAGGTGGCCGACGACCTGTCGGCGCTGGCTGACGCGATGCTCGACACCGTGCAGCGCTGGGCCTGGGCGCGCACGGCCAAACGCCATCGTGAGGACTGCGGCCTGGCCGTCATCGCCTACGGCAAGCTCGGCGGCAAGGAACTGGGCTACGGCAGCGACCTCGACGTCGTCTTCCTCTACGACGACAGCGACGAGCCCGACATGGACCGTGCACAAGAGGTGTACGGCGCCTTCGTGCGCACGCTGATCACCTGGCTGACGCTGCGCACGGCGGCCGGCGAGTTGTTCGACATCGATACCGCGTTGCGCCCGAACGGCAACTCGGGCCTGCTCGTCACTTCGATCGCCGCCTTCGAGTCCTACCAGGGCGGCCGCGGCAGCAACACGGCCTGGGCCTGGGAGCATCAAGCCTTGACGCGCGCGCGCTTTGCCGCCGGCAGCTCACGCGTGGCGGCCCGCTTCGAGGCCACGCGGCGCGCCGTGCTGACGTCCAGGCGCGACACCGACGCGCTGCGCGACGAGGTACGCACGATGCGCGAGAAGGTGCGCCGAGCGCACCCGGTGCCCAACCGGCGCTTTGACGTCAAGCACAGCGCCGGCGGCATGATGGACGTGGAGTTCACCG
>JANOJJ010000536.1:0-8023 GCA_031408155.1 Rubrivivax sp. | reverse complement strand
CCGCAGGGTGCTCGATTCGGGATTGACCGGCGCCTTGTCGACCCTGGGTGCGGGTGCGCGCGCCGGCGCGGGCGCGGTCGCTGCAGGGGGCGTGGCCGCGCCGGCGGCGGCCAGCGCGGTGGGTTCGGCTGCCGGGGCGCCCGGGGCGTTGTCGAAGAAGCCACAGCCGTGCTCGTCGTCGATCGGCTCTGTCTCAGGCTCGACCGGCGCACCGGGTGAACCGGGGTAGAAGCCATAGCCGCGCGTGGCCGGCTCCAGGCGCAGGTGTTCGCGCGCCACGTGGAAGGTGCACAGGTCGAGCAGTTCGGAGTCGGTGCTGGTGGTGACGACGCGAAAGCGCCGGATGCCATCGGCGGCCTGGCCGCCGTCGATCGGATCGATGGTGCCGAGGTCAGGGATCTCACGAAACAGCTCGAACAGCTGCTCGGCCTGTTCGAACTCGGACAAGGGCCCGACCGTCAACACCAGCGCGCGCGCCGCTGGCTTGCCCGGCGGCGCGGCGATGGCCGCTGCGGGCTCGGCGAACTGCGCGGCCGCAGCAGCAGCAACAGCCACACGCGGGGCGGCGGGGGCGGCCTGGCCATCGAGCTGGCGGCGGATGGCCTGCAGCAGCTCGGTGGTATCGGTCAGCTCGGCGCCGTTGCCCTGATGGCGGGCCAGCTGCGCCTTCAAGGCGTCCCCGGCCTGCAGCAGCACGTCGACCATTGCGGCGGCGATTTGCAGCTCGTGGCGGCGCAGCTTGTCGAGCAGCGTCTCCATCTGGTGTGTCAGCTCGGCCACGTCGTTGAAGCCGAAGGTCGCTGCCCCGCCCTTGACCGAGTGGGCGCAGCGGAAGATGGCGTTGAGCTCCTCGTCGTCGGGCGCCTCGACGTCGAGCGCAAGCAACTTGCGTTCCATCAGTTCGAGGTTCTCGCCGGCCTCCTCGAAGAAGACCTGGAAAAACTGACTGAGGTCGATACCGGCATTCAAGCTGGCATTGCTCTGTGACGACTCGCCCATGGCGAAACTCCTCGAAACTGTTTGTGGTTGGGCGCTTCAGCGGATGACCTTGCCGATCACCTCGATCAGCTTGGCCGGGTCGAACGGCTTGACCAGCCAGCCGGTGGCCCCGGCAGCGCGTCCGGCCTGTTTCATCTGGTCGCTCGATTCGGTGGTCAGGATCAGGATCGGCGTGCCCTTGAATTTCGGGTTCTCGCGCAGCTTCCTGGTCAGCGAGATGCCGTCCATGCGGGGCATGTTCTGATCGGTCAGCACGAGGTCGAAGTCGCGGCGGTTGACCTTTTCCATGGCGTCCTGCCCGTCCACCGCCTCGACCACGTTGAAGCCGGCGTTCCTGAGGGTGAAGCTGACCATCTGGCGCATCGAGGCGGAATCGTCGACAGCAAGGATCGAGTGCATGTGTTCTCTCCGGGAGGTCTTGAATCGTGCGGGCCTAGAACAGCTCGATCGAGCCGGCGTCGCCTTCGTCCTGCGTCACCGGATTGGGGCGCAAAGGCATGTCCTCGACCAGGGCGACACCGTCCTCGTCGTCGCCCAGGGCGTCACGCGCCAGGCGATCGGCACAGGTGCGAAGGCGCCGCGTGGTGTGCGCGATGAGCTGGGTCGCCAGGTCCTGGAACTGCAGCGCGGTGATCGCGCTGGCCAGCGTGTGGCGGGCCTCGCAGATCGTCGACGGCTCGCCGTGGTGGGCGGCATTGAGGTGCAGCAGGCCTGCGTCCATGTGCTGGGCCGAGTAGGTGAAGTGCCGCATCAAGGCCTGGCTCGCATCGTCGAGCAGACGTTGCAGGCGCTCGAGGTCGTTGTTGGCGACCAGCAGGTGGTCCTGCAGGTCGGTCGCTGCAAAGGCAGGCAAGGCCATCGGCGGCGAATCATGGTTGGTGGCGAGCATCAGGGCTCCTGGGCTGCACGTCGGGTTCTGGCCACGAGTTCGGGCAAGCCGGTTCTGACCCGCCTCCCGAAGCATTTTCGGCACGACCCCCACCAACATTGAGCCGAAGACGAACCCAATCGCGTCGCTATTCGATCCGGCGGGCGCTTTGCGATACTGCGGCCATGCCCAGTCCAAGCCGTCCGCTGCGCGTCCTGCACCTGGAAGACTCGGAACTCGACCACGAGTTGGCGCTTGCTCACTTGCGCCGCAGCGCGCTCGAGGTCGAGACGCGCCGGGTCGAGACCCGGGTCGATTTCGAAGCCGCGCTGGCCGAGTCCTGGGACGCGGTGATCTCGGACTTCAACCTGCCGGGCTTTTCGGGTCTGCAGGCGCTGCAGATCGTGCGCGCGCGCGATTCGACCCTGCCCTTCATCCTGGTGTCGGGCGAGATCGGCGAAGACACCGCGGTGGCAGCGATGCGCAACGGCGCCAGCGACTACTTGCTCAAAGGCAATCTGGCGCGGCTGGCGCCGGCGCTCGAGCACGCCATCGAGGCCGCACGCACGCACACCGCCAAGCTCGAGTCCGACCGCGAACTGGCGGCCTCGCGCCAGCGCCTGTCCGAACTGGCGCGCCACCTGCAGACCCGGGTCGAGGCCGAACGTGCCGACATCGCGCGCGAGATCCACGACGACGTCGGTGGGTCGCTGACCGCGCTCAAGTTCGAGATCGACTGGATCCGCCGCCACAGCACCGAGCCGACGGTGCAGCAGCGGGCCCAGGCGGCGCTGGAGACGGTGTCGCAGGCGATCGGTGCGGCCCAGCGCGTGATGCACAACCTGCGGCCAGCCATCCTCGAGCAAGGCCTGGTGGCGGCGCTGCAATGGCTGGGCAATCGCTTCGAGAAGCGCACCGGTGTCGAGTGCCGCTTCCGCAGCAGCGACGAACGCATCGGCACGCCGGGCCACGAACTGCCCGACGGCGTGCCGCTGGTGGCCTACCGCACGGCGCAGGAGGCCTTGACCAACATCAGCAAGCACGCGCTGGCGCGGCGGGTGACGATCGACCTCTCGGCCAGCGGCGGTGTGCTGTCGCTCGAGATCAGCGACAACGGGCGCGGACTCAGCCGCGCCGACCTCACCAAGGCCAGCAGTTTCGGCCTGCGCGGACTGCACGAGCGCGCGTCGACGGTCGGCGGCTGGGTCGACCTGAGCAGCGGCGAGCATGGCACCACGCTGATCCTGTCGGTGCCGCTGGGCAACACCGGCAGCGGCCCGGCACTGCAAGGCGACGCCGCCGGGAGTGACAATCGCGAGCACGACCCCTCCTCCTGGACGGACCTGTGAACGCCACGCCGACGGCCCCATGATCCGCGTCATCCTCTGCGACGACCATGCGTTGATCCGGCGCGGCATCCGCGACACCCTGGCCGACGCACTCGACATGCGTGTCGTCGGCGAGGCCGGCGACTACACCGAACTGCGCAGCCTGATGCGCAGCGAGCCCTGCGATGTGCTGGTGCTCGACATCAACCTGCCTGGCCGCAGCGGTCTGGACGCGCTGCACGCGCTGAAGGACGAGGGCTCGCCGGTCAAGGTGCTGGTGGTCAGCATGTACCCCGAAGACCAGTACGCGATCCGCGCGCTGCGCGCCGGCGCCTACGGCTACGTCTTCAAGGGTGGCGACCCGCAGGTCATCGTCAACGCGGTGCGCACGGTGGCGCAGGGGCGCAAGTACGTCACGCCCGAGATCGCGCAGATGCTGGTCGACAGCCTGACCGCACCGTCGACCGAGCAGCCGCACCAGAAGCTGTCCGACCGTGAACTGCAGACACTCGTGATGATCGCGTCGGGCAAGCGCCTGTCCGACATCGCCGAAGAACTGATGCTCAGCCCGAAGACGGTGTCGGTCTACCGCGCCCGGGTGCTCGAAAAGCTGCAGCTGGCAAACAACTCCGAGCTCACGGTCTACGCCATCCGCAGCGGCCTGGTCGGCAGCTGAAGGACCGCAGCAGCCATGACCCTGCGCGCGGCGGCACTCGACGACCCGGTTCTGATCCGGCGCGCCGACCGCGAGCTGCTGTCGCTGGCCCTGATCGACGCGCGCAACCTCACGCTGCGCTGGCTCGAGGTCTTCGAGCGCCGCGGCCTGGAGGCCGACGCCGGCCACGGCCGCCCAGTGCTGTGGCTGTGCGGCCATGCCGGCTGGTACCAGGACTGGTGGATCGGCCGCCACGTGCAGTGCCAGCGCGGTGAGCATTGCGACCCGACCGCACCGCGCCTGGCCTCGATCGAGCCCCGGACCGACCATTGGTTCGATGGCAGCCCCGGCCACCCGCCTGATGCCACCACGGTGCGCCGCTACCTGGGCGACACGCTGGAGACCACGCTCGAACTGCTGGCCGTCGCCGATGGCAGCGACGACGCCCTGCACTTCCAACGCGCCGCGCTGCTGCACGAGGATCGCCTGGCCGAGTGCCTGGCCGAGCGCGCCGCCCTGCTGCGGCTGAGCCGCCAGCCCGACCCACCGCCGCCGCTGCTGGCAGCCCCGTCGCGGGTGGCGCACGAGGCGCTGTGGATGCCGGCCGCGCGCCTGCTCCTGGGCAGCGGGCGTGGTGGCTTCGTGCCCGACAACGAACGCTGGACCGAGGAGCTGGACGTGCCCGAGTTCGAGATCGATGCCCAGGCCATCAGCTGGGAGCGCTACATCGAATTTGCCGAAGACGGCGGCTACGACCGCCCTGGACTCTGGACCGAGGCCGGTCGGGCCTGGCTGTCGGCCAGCGGCCGGCGCGCGCCGCGCGACGTCGAGCAGATGCGCGGCGGCGTCCTGCTGCAGCGGGCGGGGGAGTTGCAGCGCGCGCCTGCGGGGCAGGCAGCGGTGCATGTCACGCGCCACGAAGCCGAGGCCTGGTGCCGCTGGGCCGGCCGCCGTCTGCCAACCGAACCCGAATGGGAGCTGGCCGCACTGGGTGCGCGCAACCGCGGCCTGGTCTGGGCTGACGTGTTCGAATGGGTGGGCGGCAGCGCGCGCCCATGGACCGGCCATGCGCAGACCCCGGGCAGCCTTGACCGGCTGCCGCCGGCGCGCGTGCAGGGCGTGCTGCGCGGCGCCTCGGTGATGACGGCCCGGCGCTGGCGCCACCCCAAGGCCAGGCGCTTTGCGCCGCCCGAGGCCGACCATCTGTTCAGCGGATTTCGCAGCTGCGCGACCTGACAGGCAAGCGCTCAGCGGTGCTGCCGATGAAGCTACCCGGCAAACACCCGTGCCGTGGAAGGTTTGTTGCCGCAGCAAGGCGGCCTGCTACTTGTTCAGCGTCTGGCCCGGCCGTGTGAGCCAGTTGTAGGCGCCCAGCAAGAAGCCGCCGCTGCCGCAAGCCGGGTCCGCAATGGTCTTCAGCGGCTGCGGCCGCATGCATTCCACCAGAAGGAACGCGCACTGGGGGCTGCATGAACAGGGCTCCTCGGGTGTCGAGTCGGGATCCTGGGCGGCACTTTGCTGATTGTCTGCAAAAACGGGGCACGGGCGGGAAGGCATGCCAGCGCGTGATCGCGCCGTCCGCCGTCAACGCTGGATCGCGATCAGCTCACGTCGGAACGGCACGCTGTCCAGCTCCGTTGGCTCGGCGTCGAGTTCACGCGCCAGGCGATGACCGGCATACACGGCAGCAGCCACCGTGCCTGGTGCGTGCGCGTCGCCGATGCAGCAGACCTGCCTGATGCCGCAATCGGCCCAGCTGTCCTGCCTTGCCAGCAAGGCACAGTGCAGCGCGTCATCCGGGTCCCGCATCGTCACCAGCAGCAGGCTGCGCCCGCGCCACTCGTCATTCGTTGGGTGATAGACACTCGACGACTGCACGCACAAGCCACCGAGCGCGGCGCTGACGTTGGTGATCTGGCGGCTGGGCTGGATCTGCACACCCAGCTCCATCAGGCGGGCCTGGATGCGCGGCTGCTCGAGCGTCAGGTCGGCCCATTCCGAGACCTTGCTCGACGGGGTCATGAAATGCACCTCGTGCCCCGCCAGCGCCAGCCGCTCGGCCAGCAGGCCGGCCATCACGTAGTGGTCGTCGTCGTAGATCAACAGCGGGGACTCGATCGCGGCACCCGCGAACAGGTCGTCGGGGCTGTAGACACCGGGCAGTCCTTCGGCCAGCAGCGGCGCGCGGTGCTGCCGCCCCAGCCCGTCGCGCCGCCAGGTCGCGCCGGTGGCCAGGACCACGCGCTCGAAGCCATAGGCCAACACATCGCCGGCACCGAGCCGGCTGCGCCGGTAGATGTCAACGTTCGACATCTGCCGCAAGGCGTGCGCCCGATAGTCCACCACGCGCCGCCACGACGCCAGCCCGGGCAGGGCCGATTCATGCAGCAGCCGTCCGCCCACCTGGTCGCCCGCATCGGCCAGCACCACCGCATAGCCGCGCTGGCCGAGCGCGCGCGCCAGCTCCAGCCCGGCCGGCCCGGCACCCACCACCAGCACCCGGCTGTCACTGGCCGCCGGAGCGATGCGCTCGGGGTGCCAGCCGCGCCGCCATTCCTCGCCCATGGTCGGGTTCTGTGTACAGCGCAGCGGCACGCTCGCCTGGTCGCCGCTGACACAGATGTTGCAGCCGATGCATTCGCGGATCTCGTCGCTGCGTCCGTGTTCGATCTTGTGCGGCAGGAACGGGTCGGCGATCGACGGCCGGGCCGCGCCGATCAGGTCCATCACGCCGCGCCGGATGGCCGACACCATCGCGTCGGGCGAGGTGTAGCGCCCGACGCCGACCACCGGTTTGCTGGTCAGCGACTTGACCAGGCGGATGTACGGCTCCTGGAATCCCTCGTCGGCAAAGCGCGCGCTGGCGCTGTCGCTCGACCAGTCGGCGATATTGACGTCCCACAGGTCGGGCAGCTCGGCCAGGCACTCGATCGCCTCGCGGCCTTCGAGCTCCGAGGTGGCGCCGCCCGGGCCCAGCAGCTGGTCGACCGCCAGCCGCACCACCACGCCGCAGCGGTCGCCGACGGCGTCCTTGGTGTCCTCGATCAGCTCGCGCAGGAAACGCACGCGGTTCTCGATCGAACCGCCGTACTCATCCGTGCGCCGGTTGGTTCGGCGCGACAGAAAGTGCATCGGCAGGCCCAGGTCGTGCCCCGCGTAGACGTAGACCAGGTCGAAGCCGGCCGCCTTGGCGCGCAAGGCGGCAGCGCGGTGCCAGCGCCGCACGTCGCGAATGTCGGCCAGCGTCATGGCGCGCGCCTGGATCGGGTCGAGTCCGCGCACCGGCAGGTGCGACGGCGCCAGCGGGATCTCGCGGCTGTAGCGGTTGGGCGTGGCGTAGCCGTTGAACATCAGCTCGATGCCCGCCAGTGCGCCATGCTGGTGGCAGGCTTGCACCATCAGTTGCAGCGCGGGCAGATCCTGTTCGTCCCACAAGCGGCCCTCGAGGCAGGGCGCGATCTCGGAGTGCGGGCTGATCTCGACCTCTTCGGTGCACACCACGCCCCAGCCGCCTTCGGCCTTGACGCCGCGCATCGCCGCCAGCGCCGCCGGGCGCGCGTGGCCCATGCCGTTGCAGTGCGGCACCTGGTAAAAGCGGTTCTTCGTTCGCACCGGGCCGATCTGCACCGGCTCGAAGAGGATGTCGTGGCGGGGGTCTCGCATGGCCGATTCTCGTTCGTGCGGCAGCGCGCCGCCGACCGCGGTTGTAGCGCCGGCCCGGCGCGCGGTCGCCGCTGCGGGCGATGTATCGTGCGCCGCCGACCCAGCCACCGCATGGCCCACCCCCTGACCCACCCCATGGCCGACCCAACCGAAGACGCCCCCGACCCGGTGCACCACGCGCTGCACGAGGCGCTCTACCGCGCCTGGTCGTGCAGCGGGCACGGCGCCCGAACTGCGGCCCCGAGGCCTTCGCGTGATCAGCCCTTGCTGCGCTCCAGTGCGTCTTCGAGCAGGCTCCTGGCCACCACCTTCAGCGCCAGCGTCTCTTCGGTCCCTTCGAAGATCGACAGCACGCGCGCGTCCACGAAGTAGCGGCTGACCGCTGTCTCTTCGGCATAGCCCATGCCGCCGTGGATCTGCAGCGCCTCACGCGTTACCCACTCGGCGGCCTTGCAGACGTAGGCCTTGGCCATGGCCGCTACGAGCGACCCGTCACCGGCGGCCATCTTG
>JANOJJ010000483.1:0-2954 GCA_031408155.1 Rubrivivax sp. | reverse complement strand
CCTGCGACTCACGGAGTTGAAGCCCCACACGACGATCCTCAAGGAACGCGCGATGGCCGAGCAGGCCAGCTATGCACTCGATGTGATGGACGCGCGCGGCGAGCTCGAACCCGGCGGCCCGCTGGCGCAGCAGTTCGTGCTCGACTACGTCAAGGACACGGTGATGCATGAGGTCGGCCATGCGCTGGGCATGCGGCACAACTTCCGCGCCTCGCGCGCCTATACCGAGGCCCAGCTGTCCGACCCCGAGTTCACGCGTGCCAACGGCACCACCGGCTCGGTGATGGAATACAACGCCATCAACCTGGCGCGCCCGGGCGAAAACGGCGGCGTGCCGTTCCAGCTCACGCTCGGCCCCTACGACTACTGGGCGATCGAATACGCCTACAAGCCGGCGCCCGCCGGCACGACAGCGGCGGCCGAAGAGGCGATGCAGCAGGCCGTGGCGGCACGCAGCAACGAGCCGCTGTTGGCCTTCGGCACCGACGAAGACGCGTCATTCGGCATCGACGCCGAAACCATCCAGTTCGATCTCGGGGCCGACCCGCTGGCCTTTGCCGGCAAGCGGCTGGATATCGCGCGCGACCTGTTCCACCGCCAGGAGACGCGCCAGTTGCCCGCCGACCGTGATTACTCGGTACTGCGCCGGTCACTCAGCTACGCGCTCAGCGACGCCACGCGCGCCATCGGCGTGCTGGTGCGGCAGCTGGGCGGTCTGCGCACGCTGCGCGACTACCCCGGCAGCGGGCGCGACCCGATCGAGCCGGTGCCTGCGGCGCTGCAGCGGCAGGCCTTCGAACAGATCGCGCGCGCGGTGTTCGCGGCTGATGGTTTTCAGATCACGCCGGCCTTGCAACGGCGGCTGGCGCCCGACTTCCTTGACCGCGGCGAGTTTCCCGGGCTGCCGACCGACTTCAACCTGCCGCAGCGCCTGCTCGATCTGCAGCGCGCGGTGCTGGCCTACTTGCTCAGTGACCAGTTGGCCGTGCGCCTGATCGACACCAACGACAAGCTCGACGCCGGTGGCGAGGCGTTCGGCCTGGCCGAGATCTATCAGCGCCTGGGGCGCGACCTGTGGTCCGAGCTGGCCAGCGGCGCCAGCGTGCCGCAGGCGCGGCGCGAGCTGCAGCGTGACCACGTCAACCGGCTCGCCTTTGCGGTCCTGCGCCCGACGCCGGGCGCGCGCGCCGACGCGCGCGGCGCGCTGCGACAAGAGGCACAGGCCTTGCTGGCGCGCATCGATGCTGCGCCCGGAACGAGGCCGGTCGAGCGGCGTGCGAACCCGTCGTCGAGCCGGGCCGTCAGCCCAGCCGAGGCCCGAGCGGTCGATGAGGCGACGCGGATCCACCTGGCCGACAGCGCTGATTCACTGCGCCAGGCGCTCGCCGCCAGGATGCCGCGCGCGGGGATCTGACGCACCCGTCGGGCACCCGTCACCGCCGAACCGTCGTTCGTCGCAGCGACCCCGGCCGTGGCTTGGTGCGGACCGCGGGCAGCGCTATCGTGCGCACCATGAGTCCGTCCGAGTCGCCACCCGTCGAGCCGCCGCGCTCGGCACGACGCGCGTCACCCTTCCTGCAGGCGCTGGGGCTGCGCAGCATCGCGGTGGCGCTGCTGCTGGGCGTGCTGGTGGCGCTGCTGCTCGATCCGATCTTCATGGTGCCTTTCGCGGTGTTGCTGGGGCGCACCCTTTTCGTGGCCGCGCTGCTGCTGCTGGTGCACGCCGCGGCCCGCCAGTGGGTGCCGCGCTGGCTGCCGCGCTGGATGCCACGCTGGACCTGGCCGGTGGCGGCGGTGGCGCTGTCGGCGCTGCCGGCCACGCTGCTGATCTACCTGCTCACGCTCGGCGGCGACGTGATGGCGCTGGTGCATCCGGCGCGCTTGTGGGGCATCCTGTTCATTGCCGGCAGCGGCATGGCGCTGGGCCTGCTGGTGGCCATCGCCGCCGGCGTGCGCGAACGGTTGACCCAGGCGCGGTCGCGCGAGCTGCAGTTCGCGCTCGAACGCAGCCGGCTCGAGAAGCAGGCGGTCGACGCGCGGCTGGCGCTGCTACAGGCGCAGATCGAACCGCATTTCCTGTTCAACACCTTGGCCAACGTGCAGGCGCTGGTCGAAGCCGGCTCGCCGCGCGCGGCCGATGTGCTCAGCAGTCTGATCGCCTACCTGCGTGCAGCGATGCCGCGCTTGCACGACGGAGTGGCCACGCTGGCGCAGGAGCTGGCCCTGGTGCGCGCCTACCTCGAGCTGATGCAGATGCGCATGCCCGACCGATTGGGCTTCGCCGTCGAGGCCGAGCCAACGCTGCTGCAGCGCCCCTTCCCGCCAATGGCGTTGTTGACCCTGGTCGAGAATGCGGTGCGCCACGGCATCGACCCGCTCGAGCAGGGTGGCCGGATCCAGGTCGAGGCCAGCCGACAGCCTGGCCGGTGGCTGCTGTCGGTCAGCGATGACGGCGCCGGCATCGAAGCGCACCGACAACCCGGCACCGGCCTGGCCAACCTGCGCGAGCGGCTGCAGGGCTTCTTCGGCCCCGACACCGTGCTGCAGTTGGAGCAGCGCCAGCCGCGCGGTCTGTGCGCGCGCATCGTGATACCCGAGGCCCAAGCTGCCTGAGCATGCCGTCGACGAGTTCCACACCTCGGTCCGTCTCGGCGCTGATCGCCGACGACGAGCCGCTGTTGCGGCAGCGGCTGGCCAGCCACCTGGCCCAGCTCTGGCCGGGCCTGCAGGTGGTGGCGCAGGCGCGCAACGGGCGCGAGGCGCTGGAGCTGTTCGACCAGCACCGGCCGCAGGTCGTCTTTCTCGATGTGCACATGCCGGGCCTGAGCGGCATCGACGCTACTCCTCGCGGCGACTGCGCTCCTTCCTGCTCGGGGCCCTGGTGGCGGGCTGCACGCCGGTTTCCCAGTCCTACGTCGTTCACAGCGCCGAGATCGGTTGCGAGGAGGGCAACC
>JANOJJ010000460.1:0-3003 GCA_031408155.1 Rubrivivax sp. | reverse complement strand
GCTGTTCGCGCCGGGGGCGCAGGTCAACGTCGGCAGCCTGGTGGCAACGACGCTGCAGGCCGATGCTTCGCAGTTCATGGCCGGGCGCCTGCGCCTGTCGAACGGCAACGCGGCGACGGGAGACGTCGTCAATGAAGGGCAGATCAGCGCATCGCCGGGCGGCCATGTGGTGCTCGCCGGACCGCGCCTGGCCAATCGCGGCAGCATCGAAGCGCCTGGCGGCACCATCGGCATGGCCGCCGGCCAAGCCGTGACCGTGGACGCCACCGGCGCCGGTCTGCTCGACATCCGCGTGCCACTGGCGGCCGTCGATGCCAGCCTGCACCAGAGTGGCCGCCTCGTTGCCGACGGCGGTGCCGTCAGCCTTCAGGCGGCGGCGGCCGACGCCGCGCGTCGCACCGTGATGCAGGTCGATGGCCTGGTGCGCGCGCATCGTGTCGAGAACCGCGGCGGCCAGATCGTGCTGTCAGGCGGCGACAGCGGCGGTGTCAACGTCACCGGCACGCTCGATGCCGCGGGCGCCGCAGGGCAGCGCGGCGGCGACATCGCCGTGTTGGGCCAGCAGGTTGCTCTGGCCGGGCCGGCGCGCCTGGACGCTTCCGGCGACACCGGTGGCGGCACGCTGCTGGTCGGCGGCAATTTCCGCGGCCAGGGTCCGCAGGCGAATGCGCAGAACACCTTCGTCGGCCGCGATGTCAGCCTCGATGCCAGTGCGCGCACGGCCGGCGATGGCGGCACGGTGGTGGTGTGGTCGGACGTCGCCACGACGTTCAAGGGCCAGATCGCGGCCACCGGCGGCGCGCGCTCGGGCGATGGCGGCCAGGTCGAAGTCTCGGGCAAGCAACGCCTCGACTTCGACGGCAACGTTGACACGCGCGCGGCGAACGGACGCAGCGGCACCTTGCTGCTCGACCCGGCGTATCTCGTGGTCGGCAGCGTTGCCGATGTCAACGGCGACGAGACCACCGGCGATGATCTCCCTGGCAACAGCCTGGGCGCTGGCGACTTCGGCGACTACAGCTACATCACGTCGGCGCGAGTGAGCAGCCTGCTGTTCAGCGGCAACGTTTCGCTCGAAGCGAGCTATTCGTTGAGCGTGACCGCACCGCTGACGGTGGCGCCGAATGGCACGCGAACGCTCTTGTCGCTGTCGAGTCCGCAGGTCAGCATCTACGCGCCGATGACGTTGAACAACGCCGCGCTCACCGTCAACACGCAGCAGAACGCCAACGACCGCATCCTGGTTGCGGCCGATGTCCACACGCTGAAGACGATCTCGCTGACCAGCAGCGACACCTTCATTGACGATGCCGCGCTCTCCGCCTTCAGCGTCTCGCTGACGGCCAGCTCGAACGACGGCGCCCGCATCGGCCAGACGTCGGCATCGAGCATCGTCGCCAACAACCTGGTCATCAACCAGCCGTCGGGCGCCGCGCTCTCGGTCGCGCTTGACAGCCCGCTGAACCGGGTGGCGACGCTCGGTGTCTCCGCTCACGACGCGAGCCTGAACCTCAACTCGCTGTCCGGCGGTCCGATCGACGTGGTCGGCGCCGTCGACACGACGCTGGCGCTGACGACCAACACCGGCATCACGCAAAACGGCGGCCCCTTGCGCGTGGGCGGGGCGTTCACGCTGACGTCGACGGCCGGCAACGTCAGCCTGACCAACAGCGCCAACGATTTCGGCGGACTCGTCACCTTCGATGCAGCGGGTGATCTCAGCCTGGCTTCCAGCGGCAGCCTGCGCGCTGCGGGCAGCGCCTTCGGCAACATCGCGCTCTCGGCGCTCGGCGGCGAGTTCGTCTTGGGCGGCGACATCAACACGCTGTGCAGCTGCGGCACGACGTCGATCGACGTCCGCGGCGCGGGCTTCGACAACGCCGCGGGCGGGCGGCTGCTCGGCCCCGCTGGCTCGCGCTTCTTCGTCCGCTCGAGCGATTGGAGATTCGACGATTTCGGTCCGATCGAGTTCGGCACCGGTGCGAACGACGTCAACTACGTTGTCTACAACGGCTGGACCGGCGCCGATCCGGCGAGCGGCAACGGCTACTACACGAACCGCAATGCCTTTGCCTCGATCGCGTCGTCCGGCGTGCCCGTCAGCCGCGTCTACAACGGCCTGACCACCTTCGCGTACACGCGCACGGGCAGCGGCGGCGGTTCGATCGAGGTCGACAACGGTGAAGGCAGCGACGTGGTCGAACCACTCGGCGGCTACAGCTTCAGCAGCACCGGAACGTTCTTCAACAAGAACGTCGGCACCGACAAGGGCTACACCGTGGCCGGGTCTGCCAACAACGTCGCCACTGGCAGCAGCGGCACCACCTACTACGGCGTGAGTGTTCCCGGCTTCACGCGGGCCGCAGGCCCGTGGCAAGCGGGCGATCCCGGCAGCGCGATCTCCGAAGTCACGCCGTTGGCGATCACGGTCGGCGGCGTGCGCGCGGTCGATCGTGCCTACAACGGGTTGATCGGTGTGGCGCTGGACGTGTCGGCGGTGTCGCTGCCCGGCGCGATTCCCGGCGACAACTTGAGCCTGTCCGGCGGCACGGGCAACATGCTCGACAAGCATGTCGGTATCGACAAGCCGGTAACGCTGGCGACGCTGACCCTCGGCGGCGCTGACGCCGGCAACTACTCGTTCACGCTGGCCAATGCACTCAGCGTCGATATCTCACCGCTGGCGTTGACGGTGTCCGGCCTCACGGCAGCAAACAAGGTGTATGACGCAACGACGGCAGCGACCATCACCGGCTCGCCGACGATCGCCGCGCCGTTGGCCAACGAGTCGGTCTTCGTCAGCGGCACCGTCAGCGCGAGTTTCATCGACAAGAACGTCGGCGTGGCCAAGCCGCTGGTGCTTGGCGGGCTGACACTCGGCGGCGCCGATGCCAGCAACGACACGCTCGACGCGAGCAGCTCGTTGCGCGCTGACATCACGCCGCGCACATTGCTGGTGTCGGGCCTGGTGGCGTCCGACAAGGTCTATGACGCGACGACGGC
>JANOJJ010000453.1:0-10569 GCA_031408155.1 Rubrivivax sp. | reverse complement strand
CTGCTTGTCGTAGCAGACCATCACCGCGCAGCCCTTGTAGTCGATGCCGTACTCGGTGTTGTCGTAGCCGATGCGCTTGATGGTGTCGCGCGCGATCTGGATGTAGTCGACATGCGCGTTGGTCGTGATCTCGCCGGCCAGCACCACCAGGCCCGTGTTGCACAGCGTCTCGGCTGCGACCCGGCTGCGCGGGTCCTGCTTGAAGATCGCGTCGAGAATCGCGTCCGAGATCTGGTCGGACACCTTGTCGGGGTGGCCTTCTGACACGGATTCGGAAGTAAAGAGGAAGTCGTTCGCCACGTGGAGTGCTCCTGTTGATGATCCGGCAGCGTCGCCGGGCATGCTGGTGGAACCCATGGCGAACGCTTTAGCGGATGAGCCGGACGGCAGGGCCGTCGGCCCGGCGGCAGCGAAAGTTATGCTTCGCACCACCTGTCGCCCCGCAAGTTGTCCATTTAACTCAGCGACCGCGCGATTATAGGAAACATGCTCACTCTGGTTCGCTGGCTGTCGAGACGGCCGCTGTGGCTTTTGCACGCGCTCGGCAGTGCCCTGGGTTGGCTGACCTACGCCTTGTCACCCAGCTACCGGTCGCGCCTGCGGGCCAATGCTGCGCTGGCCGGCGTGGCGGCGGCCGACCGTCGTGCATCCGTGGCCGAGGCCGGGCGCCTGGTGGCCGAGTTGCCGCGCCTGTGGCTGCGCCCGGCCGATCGCCCGATCGCCGACCCGGTGCGCTGGGACGGCCACGAGACCTTGCAGGCCCTGCTCGACCGCGGCCGCGGCCTGGTGCTGCTGACGCCGCACCTGGGCAGCTTCGAGGTCTCGGCCCAGGCCTATGCCGAACGATTCGGCGCGCAGCAGCCGATCACCGTGCTGTACCGCCCGGCACGCAAGCGCTGGCTGCGTGAACTGGAAGAGCGCGCGCGGGCGCGCCCCGCGCTGGCCACCGCGCCGGCGACGCTGGCCGGCGTGCGTCAGATGATGCGGGCGCTCAAGCGCGGTGAAACCCTCGGCTTGCTGCCCGACCAGGTGCCGCCCGACGGCATGGGTCTGTGGGTGCCGTTCTTCGGCCGGCCGGCCTATACCATGACCCTGGCAGCTCGCCTGGTGCAGCAGACCGGTGCCGAGGTCGGCTTGCTGTGGACCGAGCGCCTGCCCGGCGGCGGCGGTTACGTGGTGCATGCGCAAGGCCTGCCCGAAGCGCTGCCCGCGGCTGGCGACGAAGCTTCGGCGCTGGTCATCAATCGTGCGATGGAGGCCGTTATCCGGCGCTGCCCGCGGCAGTACCTGTGGGGCTATCACCGCTACAAGTCACCGCGCCAGCAGGAGACCGCATGAACCTCGGCGCACGGGGCGTGCTGGGCCTGGTCTGGCTGCTGCACTGGCTGCCGCTGCCACTGCTGGCGGCGCTCGGCGTGGGGCTGGGTCGGGTGCTGCATGCGGGTGCAGGCTCGCGACGGCGCATCGCGCTGCGCAATCTCGAACTGTGCCTGCCCGACAAGCCCTTGCCCGAGCGCGAGGCGATCGTGCGCCGGCACTTCGAATGGCTGGGCCGCAGCCTGCTCGAGCGAGGCTTGCTGTGGTACGCCTCGCCGGCGCGCTTGAAGCGGCTGATCGAGATCGAAGGCGACATCGGCTACGCCGAACGCAGCGGCCGGCCGGCGATGTGGCTGGTGCCGCATTTCATCGGCATGGACGTGGCGGGTACCGCCAGCCAGCTCTTCCAGCGCCGCATGGTGGCCACGATCTACCAGTCGCAGAGCAACCCGGTGTTCGACCGTGCCATCCGCCGCGGCCGGCTGCGCTTCAACCAGGGCGAGGTGTTCTCGCGCCACGACAGTGCCTTGCCGCTGGTGCGCGCGATCAAGCGCGGCTTCATCTTCTTCAACCTGCCCGACATGGACTTCGGCCTGCGCGACGCCGCCTTCGTGCCCTTCTTCGGGGTGATGGCGTCGACGCTGCTGGCGCCGTCGCGGCTGGCGCGGTCGCTGCACATGACGGTGCAGCCGGTGGTCACCGAGATCCTGCCCGGTGGCCAGGGCTACCGGGTGCGCTTCGGTGACCCTTGGGACCACTGGCCGAGCGACGACCCGGTGGCCGACGCGCGGCGCATGAACGAATGGATCGAGCGCGAGATCGAGCGTTGCCCGAGTCAGTACCTGTGGGTGCACAAGCGCTTCAAGACGCGGCCGCCGACTGAGCCTGCGCTGTATCACGATGCAGGCACGGGGCCCGATGTGTGAGAGCACGGGGGCGATAATCCGCGGCATGAGGTTGCGCTTCACCAAGATGCAGGGCGCAGGTAACGATTTTGTCGTGCTCGACGGCACGCGCGAGGCGTTGGCGCTGACGCCGGCGCAGGTGCAGCGCCTGGGCGATCGCCGCTTGGGCGTCGGGGCCGACCAGATCCTGCTCGTCGAGCGCAGCAGCACCACGCCGGGTGTCGACTTCCGCTACCGCATCTACAACAACAGCGGCGACGAGGTCGAGCACTGCGGCAACGGTGCGCGCTGCATCGCGCGCTATGTGCATGAGCACGGGCTCAGTTCGCAGCGCTGCATCAAGGTCGAGACCGTCAACAACCTGCTCGAACTGCAGCTGCGAGACGACGGCCGCGTCACGGTCGACATGAACCGACCCTTGTTCGCACACGACGCCGTTGCGTTCGACGGCAGCGGCCTGCAGCCGCGCCGGCAGGGCGACTTCGAGCTCTGGCCGCTGACGCTGGCCAACGGCCGTGTGGTCGAAGTGGCTGTGCTGTCGATGGGCAACCCGCACGCGGTGCAGCGGGTCGACGATGTCGACCTCGCGCCGGTGCTGACCGACGGCCCACAGGTCGAGGCCCATCCACGCTTTGCGCGCAAGGTCAACGCCGGCTTTGTGCAGGTACTGAGTCGCGAGCACGTCCGCCTGCGCGTGTACGAGCGCGGTGCTGGCGAGACGCTGGCCTGTGGCACGGGGGCCTGCGCCGCCGTGGTGGCAGGCATCCGGCTGGGCTGGCTAGACCGGCGCGTCGAGGTCGACGCCCGCGGCGGACGGCTGTCGATCGAATGGCTGACCGACGAGGCCCCGGTGCTGCTGACCGGCCAGGCCGAGACCATCTTCGAAGGAGAGATCGAACTGTGACCAACAGCACCGGCGTTCAGGGCATCACCGAGACCGACATCGCCAACTACCTGGCCAACACGCCGGGCTTCTTCGAGCGCCATGCCGAGTTGCTGTCCAGCGTGCAGCTGACCAGCCCGCATGGCCAGCGCGCCGTGTCGCTGCAGGAGCGGCAGATGGAAATGTTGCGCGACCGCATCAAGGGCCTGGAGCGCAAGATCGTCGAGATGCTGCGCCACGGGCAGGAGAACCTGGCCATCGCCGAGCGCCTGCACCGCTGGACGCGCGCGCTCTTCCTCACCACCGACCCGGCCGAGTTGCCACGCGTGGTGGTCGAGGTGCTGAGCCACGAGTTCCTGATTCCGCAGGCGGCGATTCGCGTCTGGGGCGCCGACACGCCGTTCGTCGACGCACTGTTCGCACGGCCGGTGAGCGACGACGCTCGCGCCTTTGCCGGCAGCCTGGCCTTGCCCTACTGCGGCGTCAACGCCGGCTTCGAGGCGGTGTCGTGGCTCGACGAGCCGTCGACGGTGCTGTCGCTGGCGATGATCGCGCTGCGCCACGGCGTTGCCGACAACGCCTTCGGCCTGCTGGTGCTGGGCTCGCCCGACCCGACGCGCTATGCGGCTGACATGGGCACCGAGTTCCTGCAGCGCATCGGTGAAGTGAGCAGCGCCGCCTTGTCCCGTCTGCTGCCAAAGGCTTGAAGGTGACGCCAGCGGGCGCGCTGGTCGACGAGCCACTGGGCGACGACCTGCAGCGTTTCCTGCAGCACCTGAGCGTCGAGAAGCGGCTGGCCGCACGCACGCTGGCGATGTATCGCGAGGCGCTGGTGCGGCTGCAGCGCCTGGCCGCGGCCGAGCGCGTCGACCTGCGCCAGGCCCAGGTGCACCACCTGCGCGGCTGGGTGGCAGCGCTGCGCGGCCAGGGTCTGGCGGCACGCAGCATCGCCATCGCGTTGGCGGCCTGGCGTGGGCTGTACCGCTGGTGGGGACGCGACGCTCTGGTCGCCAGCAACCCGGCGGCGGCCGTGCGGCCGCCGCGTGCAGCCAAGCCCTTGCCGTCGGCGCTGGCGGTCGAGCAGGCGGTGGCACTGGCCGAGCTGGCGCCCGATCATGGCAGGCCCGAACTGCTGGCGCGCGACCACGCGATCATCGAGCTGTTGTACGGCTGCGGACTGCGCATCAGCGAACTGCTGGGGCTGGACCTGGCCGCCGGCCCGGCGGCCGCTGGCTGGGTCGACCTGGCGGATGCCACTGCGCATGTGCTGGGCAAGGGCAGCAAGCGGCGCAGCGTGCCGGTCGGCCGGCCGGCGCTCGAAGCGCTGTCGCATTGGCTGGCGGCCCGTCCGGCGCTGGCCGCGGCGGGCGAGCTGGCGCTGTTCGTCAGCCAGCGCGGCACCCGGCTCACGCCCAACCAGCTGCGCAACCGGCTCAAGTCGCAGGCTCTGCAGGCCGGCGTGCCAGCGCAGGTGGTCCCGCACATGCTGCGCCACAGCTTCGCATCACATCTGCTGCAGTCCAGCGGCGACCTGCGGGCGGTGCAGGAGTTGCTGGGCCACGCCAGCATCAGCACCACGCAGGTCTACACGCGGCTGGACTTCCAGCACCTGGCCAAGGTCTACGACGCGGCACATCCACGCGCCCGGCGCAAGTGAGATGAAGGCGATCCGCCTGCGTGCAGGCAAGGAGTGCTCGCTGCAACGCCGCCATCCCTGGGTCTTCGAACGCAGTGTCGGGAGCGGCAAGGCCGACGCCGGCGAGACCGTGCGTGTCGAGGCCGCCGACGGCCGCTTCCTGGCCTGGGGCGCCTACAGCCCGAGTTCGATGTACCGCGTGCGCGCCTGGAGCTTCGACGAGGCCGAGCGCATCGACCGCGCCTTCTTCCAGCGCCGCATCGTCGCTGCCGTGGCCTTGCGCAAGCGCCTGCCGATCGCCAGCGATGGTGTGCGGCTGATCCACGGCGAGGCCGACGGCCTGCCCGGCCTGATCGTCGACCGCTACGGTGACACGCTGAGTGCGCAGTTCCTGTCTGCCGGCGCCGAGCGCTGGCGCGACTCCCTGGTCGACCTGCTGCTGGCCGCCAGCGGCGCCACGCGGCTGTACGAACGCAGCGATGCCAGCGTGCGCACGCTCGAGGGCCTGCAGCCGCGCAGTGGCTGGCTGCGCGGTGACGGCGACCCGGTGCTGACCATCCGCGAACACGGCTGGCAGTTCACGGTCGACGTGGCGCAAGGTCACAAGACCGGCTTCTACCTCGACCAGCGCGACAACCGCGCGCGCCTGGCCGACTGGGTGCGGCAGTTCGACCTGCGGCGCGTGCTCAACTGCTACAGCTACACCGGTGGCTTCAGCGTGGCGGCGCTGGCCGGCGGCGCGAGCGATGTGGTCAGCGTCGACTCGTCGGCGCCGGCGCTCGAACGCGCGGTCGCGCATGTGCTGCTGAACGGATTCGACCCGGCGCGCCACCGGGCGCTCGATGCCGACGTCAACCAACTCTTGCGCGAACAGATCGGCTCCGGCGCGAGCTTCGACGCCATCGTGCTCGACCCGCCCAAGTTTGCCCCCAGCGCCAGCCATGCCGAGCGCGCCGCACGCGCCTACAAAGACATCAACCGGCTGGCGCTGATGCTGCTGCGGCCAGGCGGCCTGCTGCTGACCTTCTCGTGCTCGGGCGGCATCGGCGCCGAACTGTTCCACAAGATCGTCGCCGGCGCGGCCATCGACGCCAGCGTCGACGGCGCGATCCTGGCGCGGCTGGAAGGGGCGAACGACCATCCGACCACGCTGCTGTTCCCGGAGGGCGAGTACCTCAAAGGGCTGGCGATCCTGAAGGCCTGAAACCACTTGTGTCAGAGGGGTCTGGTCCGCCCGGACCCAGGTGACAATCGAGCGCGATACATCCTGAACGAAAGGTCGGCAGTGCAAGCGCTGCGGCAGTGCATGGGGGCGATGGCGGCCAGCATGGTGCTGGTAACGCCAGCTCGCGGGTTGACCTTTGAGTTCGACTTTACTGCCGGTACGCCGGCGCAGGCCCAGTTGGCGTTCCAGGCCGCTGGCAATCTGTGGGCATCGGTGCTGAGCGACCCGATCAGCATTCGCCTGACCGTGGGCACCGCGGTGCTCGGCGGCAGCATTCTGGCGCAGGCTGCCTCCAGTGAGACCGCGTTGCCGTACCCCGACGTGCGGGCTGCGCTGGTCGCCGATGCGACCAGTTCAAGTGACGCCCTGGCGCTGTCCAATCTGCCGGCAACATCGTTCAACCTGCTGATCAATCGCACCGCGCAGAACGGCAACTCGGCCACGCCGTACCTCGACAACAACGGCAGCCTCAACAACTCGTTCGTGGCGGTGACGACGGCCAACGCGGCGGCGCTGAGCCTGCCGGTCAGCCGCGACAATCTGGGCAATCTGTGCATCAGCGTCTGCGACGGATTCATCCAGTTCAACAGCAGCTTCGCCTTCGACTTCGACCGCTCCAACGGCATCACGTCGGGTCAGTTCGACTTCATCGGCATCGCCGCGCACGAGATCGGCCACACGCTGGGATTCGTGAGCGGCGTCGATACGCTCGACAGCAGCCCCGGCTTCGCCGAGGACGCCTATACCGTGGTGACGACACTGGACCTGTTTCGCACCTCCACGGCGAGCGCGGCACTGGGCGCAATCGACTTCACGGCGTCCAGCACGGCCAAGGTCTTCTCGCTGACCGGCGCTGCGTCGGGCACGCTGCTGTTTTCAAACGGCATCAGCTTCGGCGACGGTCGCCAGGCCAGCCACTGGAAAGACGGGTTGGGCCTGGGGATGATGGACCCGACCGCGTCCACGGGTGAACTGCTGGTCATTGGTGCCAATGATCGACTGGCGCTCGACGCCATCGGCTGGAACGTCAGCGCCGTGCCCGAGCCTGGCCGGCCGACGCTGCTGGCGCTGGGACTGGCCGTGCTGTGCGTGGCCTGGCGGCGCCGCCGCGGCCGTTGAATCTGGCCTGGGGGGGGCAGACCGTCAACGTAGCGTCGCTGCCACCGGCAGCGGCAGCCGCGGGTCGAACTTGGCGCGCTTGACGCTGAAGTAGGTCTTCACGTTGCGCACATTGGCGTCCTGCGTGAACAGGCGCTGCACCAGCGCGTGGTAGCCGGCCATGTCGGGCGCGACCACCACCAGCACGAAGTCCGGTCCCGGTGACACACGATAGACCTGCTGCACCGCGCCATCGCTCACGGCACGCTGCTCGAAAGCATCCAGGTGTTCGGCGCCCTGCCGGTCCAGCATGATCTCCACCAATGCCGTCAGCCCATCGCCCAAGGCCTGGGGCGACAGCAGCGCGACGCGCCGTTCGATGACGCCTTCGTCCACCAGCCGCCGCACCCGCCGCAGCGCCGTCGCCGGTGAGGTGTGTGCCAACGCGGCCAGGTCCTGGTTCGAGACCGCGGCGTTGGTCTGAAGCAGGTCCAGCAGACGCAGGTCGGTGGCGTCTAGTTCGATCATCGTGAAATTATCCATCACCAGCGGACGGTTCGTGATTGAATCAGTCTTACTGTTCGACGGATGGTGATTTCGTTCACAGTGACGTAATTTGTGATCAAAAACTCCAGTCACGCGCGCCTAGCATCCGACCAACCGCAGAAGCAAGGAAGCAAAGATCATGTGTGGCATCGTCGGCGCCGTCAGCACCCGCAACATCGTTCCCATCCTCGTCGAGGGCCTCAAGCGGCTGGAATACCGCGGCTATGACAGCTGCGGCGTCGCCGTTCACCAGGGTGGACAGCTCCGACGTGCGCGCAGCACCTCGCGCGTGGCCGAACTCGAAGCGCACATCAGCGCAGACCACATCGACGCACCGACCGGCATCGCCCACACCCGCTGGGCCACCCACGGGGCGCCGGCGGTGCACAACGCGCACCCGCACTTCTCGTCCGGGCCGGGTGCCCAATCGGGGGCGTCGGGGCCGGGCGCAGAAGCGGCCAGTTCAGGCCGTGTGGCGTTGGTGCACAACGGCATCATCGAGAACCACGACGAGTTGCGCGCCGAGCTGCAGCGGCGCGGTTACCTCTTCACCAGCCAGACCGACACCGAGGTCATCGCGCATCTGGTGCACCACCTGTACGAAGGCGACTTGCTCGAAGCGGTGCAGCGCGCCGTGCCACGCCTGCGCGGGGCCTACGCGATCGCCGTGTTCTGCCGCGACGAACCGCAGCGGGTGATCGCAGCGCGCGAGGGCTCGCCGCTGATCCTGGGCATCGGCAAGGGCGAGAACTTCCTGGCCTCCGACGCGATGGCGCTGGCCGGTGTCACCGACCAGATCGTCTATCTCGAAGAAGGCGACGTGGCCGATCTGCAACTGGGCAAGGTCTGGATCACCGCGCGCGACGCGAGCGGCCGCTTCCAGCCGGTGGACCGCCCGCCTCGTACCGTGCAGGCCCACACCGGCGCAGCGGAGCTCGGGCCGTACCGCCACTACATGCAAAAAGAGATCTTCGAGCAGCCGCGTGCGATCGCCGACACGCTGGATGGCGTCGGCGGCATCAGCCCCGAGCTGTTCGGCGACGGCGCTTTCAGGGTCTTCAAGGACATCGACCGGGTGCTGATCCTGGCCTGCGGCACCAGCTACTACTCCGGGTCCACCGCACGCTACTGGCTCGAAGGCATGGCCGGCATTCCGACCACGGTGGAGATCGCCAGCGAGTACCGCTACCGCGACAGCGTGCCTGACCCGAAGACGCTGGTCGTCACCATCAGCCAGAGCGGCGAGACGGCCGACACCATCGCCGCGCTCAAGCACGCGCGCGCTCTGGGCATGGCGCACACGCTGACCATCTGCAACGTGGGCACCAGCGCGATGGTGCGTGAATGCGCACTCAAGTACATCACCCGTGCCGGGGTCGAGATCGGCGTCGCCAGCACCAAGGCCTTCACGACGCAGCTGGTCGGCCTGTACCTGTTGACCCTGGCCTTGGCGCAGACCCGCGGCCGGCTCAGCGACGCGCAGGAGGCCGCGCACCTGAAGGCCTTGCGCCACCTGCCCGTGGCCGTGCAGGCGGTGCTCGCGCTGGAGCCGCAGGTCATTGCCTGGAGCGAAGACTTCGCGCGGCGCGAGAACGCGCTCTTCCTCGGCCGCGGGCTGCATTACCCGATCGCACTGGAAGGGGCCTTGAAGCTCAAGGAGATCAGCTACATCCACGCCGAGGCCTACCCGGCCGGCGAGCTCAAGCATGGCCCGCTGGCGCTGGTGACCGAGCAGATGCCGGTGGTGACCGTGGCGCCGAACGACGCACTGCTCGAAAAGCTCAAGAGCAACATGCAGGAAGTGCGCGCGCGCGGCGGCCAGCTCTACGTCTTTGCCGACGCCGATAGCCACATCGACAGCGGCCCCGGCGTGCACGTCATCCGCATGCCCGAGCACTACGGCGCGCTGTCACCGATCCTGCACGTGGTGCCGCTGCAGCTGCTGGCGTATCACACCGCCTGCGCGCGCGGGACGGACGTGGACAAGCCGAGAAATCTGGCCAAGAGCGTGACGGTCGAGTGACGGCACGGGCAGCCGTTCAGCGGTGACTGGAACAAACAACGTCGGTCGGAGAGAAACCAGGTCCGTCGGCGCTTTCCCGCAGCATGGGATTGTTGGGTGTGACCACCCGAAGGGCGCGGCAGGTGCTTCACCCGGCGCGTCCTGCGAGCCTCGTTGCGCCCCGTCAGCGCGGGAGCGCCGCGACCGGCAGACGCACTCCTGACGCCCCAGAACTCGGCCTTGGCCTGCCAATACATTGGCAAAGTCTGCCAATCCTGACCCAGCGCGCCTGTGCTCGCACTTCGGAGCCGACGACATCCCGACACGCAACGTTGTTCTGAGCGACCATCAACACGCGCTGGTAGAGAGTCTGGTGCAGTCCGGGCGCTACCCAAACGCGAGCGAGGTGCTGCGAGAAGGACTGCGCCTCATCGAGGAGCGCGAGCGCATCGAGGGAGCCAAGCTCGCGGCCCTCGAGCAAGCGGCCCGCCAGGGCGGGGCATGTCTCGGCAGGGCGGTACACCGATGTCGCAGATGGTCGGCTCGAGGACTTCGTTGGGCCTACGCTCACCCCCAGTCCGGGCCCGCTGGGCACGCCGACACCGCCGTCGGCAGCGCAACGGTCGAACTGGTCGGTGCACGTAGTCGGGTGCGCCGGTGGCCGCCGTCGCGCAGCGGGTCGTCGTACCAGACGCAGTTGCCTTCATCGCAGGCCTTGCCGACGTGCAGCGCGTCCCAGAATCTGCGCAGCGGGCAGCCCGGGTCGAGCATCAGCGTCATGCGGTCGCCGATCGCTTGGCCACATGCAGCACGTTCTCGGCCTCACGCCTGGCGTCGCCCTCGTTCCAGCGGTGGATCTTGAAGGCGCGGTAGCCGCGCTCGAAGCATTGCTCGGCGAAAGCTGCGTAGACGTCCTTGCAGTCGTCGACGATTTCGACCGACCGGATCTTGCTCATG
>JANOJJ010000415.1:0-2461 GCA_031408155.1 Rubrivivax sp. | reverse complement strand
GCCGTCGTGCTGGCGTCGGGCTCGCTGGTCAAGGCGATCGCGATGATCCTGCTCGGCCTGCTGCTCGGCCAGATCAACACGGACGTCATCTCGGGTGTGCCGCGCTACAGCTTCGACATTCCCGAACTGACCGACGGCATCGGCTTCGTCGCCATCGCGATGGGCGTCTTCGGCTTCGGCGAGATCATCGCCAATCTGGGTCAGCCACCCCGAACACCGCGAAGTCTTCACCAAGGACGTGAAGGACATCTGGCCGACCAAGAACGATTTCAAGCTGGCCTGGCCGGCGGTCCTCCGAGGGACCACGCTCGGGTCGATCCTCGGCGTGCTGCCCGGCGGCGGTGCGCTGCTGTCGTCGTTCGCAGCCTACACGGTCGAGAAGAAGATGCGCATGAAGCCCGGTGAGGTGCCCTTCGGCGAAGGCAACATCCGCGGCGTGGCCGGTCCCGAGGCGGCCAACAATGCGGGTGCGCAGACCTCCTTCATCCCGATGCTGACGCTGGGCATTCCGCCCAACGCAGTGATGGCGCTGATGGTGGGCGCGATGACGATCAAGGGCATCCAGCCCGGCCCGCAGGTGATGACGAGCAACCCGCAGCTGTTCTGGGGCCTGATCGCGTCGATGTGGGTCGGCAACGCGATGTTGATCATCCTGAACCTGCCGCTGATCGGCATCTGGATCAAGCTGCTGACGGTGCCCTACCGCTTCTTGTTTCCGGCCATCATGGTGTTTTGCTCGATCGGCCTGTACACGTTGAACAACAACGCGTTCGATGTCTACATGGGTGCCGGCTTCGCGATCGTCGGCTACCTCTTTTACAAGCTCAGTTGCGAAGCAGCGCCGCTGCTGCTGGGCTTCATTCTCGGGCCGATGATGGAAGAGAACCTGCGTCGCGCGCTGTTGTTGTCGCGCGGCGACTGGTCGACGTTTGCCACCCGGCCCTTGTCGGCCGGGCTGCTGATCGCCGCGCTGCTGATGATCGTGGTGGTCTCGCTGCCGTCGATCAAGAACAAGCGCGAAGAGGCGTTCCAGGATGCTGATTGAGGACCTGCAAGCGTCGGCAGCGATACGCGTCCGACGGTCGCCAGGCGACGAACAGGGCGCACGGCCGGTTCATGTCCGGGCTCACTGCGTGCGGACGGTTGCAGGCCTCGATCAGGCGCTGGCACCAGCATGCGCCGGGGCTGACTGAGGCTCGCACCTTGAATCAGGGGCCCCGCACCGCCGGGGCCTTGTTCGTTGCTGAGTCCATCGCGTGAAGCTGCCGTCCGCACTGGCCCCGCTGCAAAGCCCCGTCTTTCGGGGCCTGTGGCTTGCGTGGCTGGCCGCCAACCTCACGATGTGGATGAACGACGTGGCGGCCGCCTGGCTGATGACGACGTTGACCACCAGCCCGGTGATGGTGGCGCTGGTATCGACCGCCAGCACGCTGCCGGTGTTCCTGCTCGGCCTGCCCAGCGGCGCAATGGCCGACATCCTCGACCGCAGGCGCTACTTCGCGGCCACCCAGCTGTGGGTGTCGGTGATCGCGCTGGTGCTGGCGGCGCTGGCGCTGGCCGGCTCGCTCACCGCCGAGCTGCTGCTGCTGCTGACCTTCCTCAACGGCGTCGGCCTGGCCATGCGCTGGCCGGTCTTTGCGGCCATCGTGCCGCAGGTGGTGGGACGCGAGCTGATGCCGCAGGCGCTGGCGCTCAACGGCATCGCGATGAACCTGTCGCGCGTGGTCGGCCCGGCGCTGGCGGGCGCGCTGCTGGCCGGGTACAGCCCGGCGGCGGTGTTCGTGCTCAACGCGCTGCTGGCCGGCGCTGCCTTCGCGCTGATCCTGCGCTGGCGGTCCGAGCCACGACCCAGTGCGTTGCCGGGTGAGCGTTTTCTGGGGGCCATGCGCACCGGCATCAACTACACGCTGCAGTCGACGCGGCTGCGCGTCGTGATGCTGCGCATCTTCCTGTTCTTCCTGCAGGCCACCGCCCTGATGGCCCTGCTGCCACTGGTGGCGCGGCAGTTGCACGGCGGGGGTCCGGCCACCTTCACGATCATGCTGTCGTGCGTGGGCGCCGGTGCGATCGTCGCTGCGCTGTGGTTTCCGCGCTGGCGGCAGCGCTTCTCGCGCGACCAGTTCGTCACCATCGGCACCCTGGTGCACGCGGCCCTGTCGGCGCTGATCGTCCTGCTGCCCGAGATCTGGGTCGCGGTGCCCGCGATGGTGATCATCGGCATGGCCTGGATCTCGGTCGCCAATTCACTGACCGTGGCCGCGCAACAGGCGATGCCCGACTGGGTGCGCGCGCGCGGCATGTCGATCTACCAGATGGCGTTGATGGGTGGCGCGGCCGCCGGCTCGCTGGTGTGGGGGGGCTCTGGTGCCCCAGGTCTATGTGCGCGTGAAGGACGGCGACCTGGCCCCCAGCGGCGCGCTGCTCGCTGGCAGCAGCATCAACCTGAACCTCACCGGTGACC
>JANOJJ010000413.1:0-3592 GCA_031408155.1 Rubrivivax sp. | reverse complement strand
TGGAAGAAGGCCGAGGACCTAAACCCGATGCGCCTGCGCACGATCCAGCACTTCTTCGAGCACTACAAGGACCTGGAAGAAGGCAAGTGGGTCAAGGTGCTGGGCTGGGAAGGCCCCGACAGCGCACGCGAGGATGTCCGTGTCGGCATGGCGGCCTGGGCCAAGGCGCACGGCAAACTGGCCTGATCGACGACGCGCTTTCGCCCTGACCGGCGATCGGCGGATGCTCAGGTCAGGGACGAGTCCACCACCAGGCGGCCTTGGTCCTGTTTGAAGGGACTGTGCTCGCGCAGTTCGTCCACGTACTGGCCGATGCCCACGCGCTCGCGGCCCAGCGCTGCGGAAATCGCAGCCGCAAAGCGCGCGTCGGCCACCCAGTGGGCCGAATGAGTGGCGACCGGCAACAGCCCTCGCGCCATCTTATGCTCGCCCTGGGCGCCCCCTTCAAAGCGGGTGTAGCCGTTGGCGATGCACCACTGCAGCGGCTGGTAGTAGCAGGCTTCGAAGTGCAGGCAGGGCAGGTAGCGGGTGGCGCCCCAGTAGCGACCCCATGCGGCGCGCCGTTCGGCATCGATGCCGATCAACGAACAGGCGATCGGCTCGCCGTCGTGCTGGGCGACGAACAGCAACCAGTGCTGCGGCATCGTGCGAGCCATGCGCGCAAAGAAGTCGCGTGTCAGATAGGGCGTCGAATGGTGCGCCTCGTAGGTCAACGTGTAGCAGTGGTGAAAGAAGTCCCAGCGGACTTCATCGATCGCCGCGCCCTGGTGCACGCTGAAGCTCACGCCCGCGTCGGCCACGCGCCGACGTTCCTGCAGGATCTTCTTGCGCTTGTCGCGCTGCAGGCGCTGCAGCAGGCCGGCGAAGTCCGTCAGCGGGCGATCGGCGTCCTGTTGCCAATGGAACTGGACGCTATCGCGGATCATCCAGCCGGCCCGTTCGAAGGCTGACCGTTCAGCGTCGTCTATGAAGAGCACATGGGCCGATGACAACCGGGCCTCGCGTGCCAGCTGCTCGATGGCGTCGATGAGGCGACTGCGGCTGTCGTCATCGGCGGCCAGCAATCGCGTGCCAGGCACGGGCGTGAAGGGCACCGCGGCCACCGCCTTGGGGTAGTACTCGAGGCCGTGCCGACGGTAGGCATCGGCCCACGACCAGTCGAAAACGTACTCACCATAGGAATGTGACTTCAGATACAGCACACAGGCCGCTTGCAGGCGGCCACCCCTCCACAGGCTGAGCCAGCGCGTGTGCCATCCGGTGGCGGCCGATGCCGAGCCCGAGGCTTCGAGCTCCATCAGGTATTCATGCCGCATGAATGGCGTCGGCTGCCGTTGCTTGAGCAGCAGGAGGTTCCAGTCATCCGCCGGCAACTCGGCCGCGGAGTCATGGACCCTGATGCGATACTCGGGCGTCGAGATGTTTCGTTCTCCTGCTCAAGGTCTGGCGTGATGAAGGTCGTACTGGCGCAATTCAACGCCACGGTGGGTGACTTGGCCGGCAACTCGCTCTGCATCGAGCAGATGGCGCGCCAAGCGCACGCTGGCGGTGCTCGGCTGGTGGTGGCGCCTGAGTTGGCCTTGAGCGGCTATCCCCCCGAAGACCTGCTGCTGCGACCTGCCTTCATGCTGGCCTGCCGCGAAGCGCTGCAAGACTTGGCTACGAACCTGATGGACTGCGAGGGCCTGCATGTGGTGGTGGGTCACCCGCACCAGTTGGGTCAGCGCGGCGATGTTAGGTCGAAGTCCCATCTCGTGCAGAAGCGGCTCAATGCCGCCTCGGTGTTGACCGCGGGGCGGGTGCTGGCCACCTACTGCAAACGCGAGCTGCCCAACTACCAGGTGTTCGACGAGCGACGCTACTTCGCGTCGGGTCGAGACGAAGGCCAGGGAGCCGTGGTCTTCGCCGTCGATGGGGTGCGCATCGGCCTGCTGATTTGCGAAGACGCCTGGTTCGACGAGCCGGCACAGTTGGCGCGCGGCGCTGGTGCCCAGGTGCTGTGCGTGATCAATGCGTCGCCCTTCCACGCCGACAAGGCGGACGAGCGCGAGCAGCGAATGACCGAGCGTGCGCGGGCGTCCGGCTTGCCCTTGCTGTACGCTCATCTGGTCGGCGGGCAGGACGAGGTGGTGTTCGACGGCTCGTCCTTTGCGGTCGACGCCAACGGACGTGTGGTGGCGCGGGCTGCGTCATTTGCCCAGGACAGCCTCGAAGTGACGTTCGACCCGGCGCGGGTGCCCAGCGGCCGACTCGAGCCCGTGCCGTCGATCGAAGCCCAGGTCTGGCTTGCGTTAGTAACCGGCGTGCGCGACTACGTGGGCAAGAACGGCTTTGCCGGCGCCATCATCGGATTGTCGGGCGGCATCGATTCCGCGCTGGTGCTGGCGCTGGCGGTGGACGCGCTCGGCGCTGACCGTGTGCGCACCGTGATGATGCCGTCACCGTACACGGCCGACATCTCGTGGATCGACGCCCGCGACATGGCCGAACGGCTGGGTGTGCGCTATGACGAGATCGCCATCGCCCCGATGTTCGATGCCTTCCGCGGCTCGCTGGCGGGCCATTTCGCCGGCCTGGCTGAAGATGCGACCGAAGAAAACCTGCAGGCCCGCATCCGCGGTACGTTGCTGATGGCCTTGTCGAACAAGTCGGGCTGGATCGTGTTGACCACCGGCAACAAGAGCGAGATGGCCACCGGCTACTGCACGCTGTACGGCGACATGGCCGGTGGCTTTGCGGTCATCAAGGACGTGGCCAAGACCTTGGTCTACCGCCTGGCTGAATGGAAGAACCGTCAACCCAGTCGGCGTGCCGACGGCAGCATCGGCCCGGTGATCCCAGAGCGCATCATCACGCGAGCGCCCTCGGCTGAGTTGCGCCCGCAGCAGACCGATCAGGACAGTCTGCCACCCTATGACGTGCTCGACGGCATCCTGGCGCGCTACATGGAAGACGATCAGGGCATCGAGGACATCGTGGCGGCAGGCTACGAGCGGGCCGATGTCGAGAAGGTGACGCGCCTGATCAAGCTCAACGAATACAAGCGGCGTCAGGCGCCGGTGGGTATCCGCATCACGCATCGGGCGTTCGGCCGCGACTGGCGTTATCCCATCACGTCGAAGTTCCGTGCTTAAATCGAGTCAATCGAAACCGCCGCTGGAGCCGCGATGAAACAGATCACCGCCATCATCAAGCCGTTCAAGCTCGAAGAAGTACGCGAGGCGCTGGGTGACGTAGGCGTGTCGGGCCTGACGGTCACCGAGGTCAAGGGTTTCGGGCGCCAAAAGGGCCACACCGAGCTTTACCGCGGTGCCGAGTACGTGGTCGACTTCCTGCCCAAGGTGAAGATCGAGGTGGTGCTCAAGGATGTCGATGTCGATCGCTGCATCGAAGCCATCGTCAAAGCTGCAAAGACCGGCAAGATCGGCGACGGCAAGATCTTCGTCACGCCGGTCGAGCAGGTGGTGCGCATCCGCACCGGTGAGACCGACGAAGACGCTGTCTGATTCCTGCCGCTTGCCTGTCCACCAGCGTGGACGCGCGGGTGGCCGGTCTAGTACAACATCCTGTAAATAGCTTTCAATAATACAAG
>JANOJJ010000385.1:0-1831 GCA_031408155.1 Rubrivivax sp. | reverse complement strand
TGAACGAACTCGAGACCATCCAGTGGAAGATCGGCAGCACGCGCATCTCGGTGCGCAACCTGCTCGAAGGCACGCTCGCCGCAACCGTCGTGCTGGTGCTCGCGCTGTGGGTCTCGGCCGCACTCGAGTCGCGACTGCTGCTGGGCGCGACCGACAACCTGTCGGTGCGCAAGATGGCGGCCAACGCACTGCGCGCGGTGCTGCTGTTCGTGGGCCTGATGTTCGCACTGTCGGCCGCGGGCATCGACCTCACGGCGCTGGGCGTACTGGGCGGCGCACTCGGCGTGGGCATCGGTTTCGGGCTCCAGAAGCTGGCCGCCAACTACATCAGCGGCTTCGTGATCCTGGCCGAACGCAGCATGCGCATCGGCGACTTCGTCAAGGTCGACAACTTCGAAGGCCGCATCACCGACATCACCACGCGCTACACCGTGATCCGCGCGCTCAACGGGCGCGAGGCGATCGTGCCCAACGAGATGCTGATCACGCAGCGGGTCGAGAACAGCTCACTGGCCGACCCCAAGGTCGCGTTGACGACCCTGGTTCAGGTGGCCTACGGCACCGACCTCGACGCCCTGTTGCCGCTACTCGGCTCCGCCGTGGCCCAGGTGCCGCGCGTACTGGCCGATCCGGCGCCGGGCGTGCAGCTCAGCAACTTTGGCGCCGACGGCCTGGAGCTGACGATCGCGTTCTGGATCGGCGACTGCGAGAACGGGTCCGGCAACGTGCGCTCCGATGTCAACCGGGCGATTCTGCGCACGCTCGACCAGCAGGCGGTCGAGATTGCCTTTGCGCAGCGCGTGCTGCGTGGCGGCAGCTGACGCCAGCGCGGGCTGCGGCCGGCTCAAGTTCCGGCCCCGGCCGCCGAAATCTCCCCCAGGGGGGGCCGCCACATGACCCGAGCAACCTGGTTCGGCCGCCGCACGCCTGGCGGCTTCACGCTGATCGAGATCGCCGTCGCGCTCGGGCTGGTGGCCGTCCTGATGGCGCTGGTGCTGCCGATGTTCGGCGGCTGGCGCGACCGCATCAAGATCAACCAGGCGCAGGAGGACATCATCGCGATGTCGATGGTCATCGACGGGTTCCTGTCCGACAACGGACGGCTGCCGGTCAACCTGGGCGAGGTGGGCCGGGCCAACAAGCGCGACCCCTGGGGCCGGCTCTACTTCTACCGCGATCTGACGTCGCGCCGTGGCCACGGCCAGGCCCGCAAGGACCATTCGCTGGTGCCGCTGAACACCGATTACGACCTCTACAGCAGCGGGGCCGACGGCGCCAGCTCACCGCCGTTGACCGCACGGTCCAGCCGCGACGACATCCTGCGCGCCAACAACGGCCGCTTCGTCGGCCTGGCGTCTCACTACTGACGTCGGCGCCCGGCCCAGTGCTCACCCGCCGATGAACATCGAGACCGGTCTGCTGCGCAGCCGCGTCGCCCGGCGCGTGCTGCTGGTGCTGTTGACCACGGCGACGCTGCCGCTGCTGGTGTTTGCCGGGCTGGCTTACGGCACGCTGGCCGAGCGGCTCGAAACAGCCAACCGCAGCCGACTGCAGGAGGCCGCCAAGTACGCCGCGCTCGGCGTCTACGATCGGCTGCTCGCCGCGCAGACCGCCTTGGCGGCCATCGCCGCGGGCAGCCAGGGCATCCAGCCACCGACCGGGTCGCCCTTGGCCGCGCGCAAGCCGTTCCGCAGTGTGGCCACCATCACGCATCAAGAGGGGCAGGTCGAGGGCGCGGCCGACCTGGCAGCCCGCTGGCAGGTGCTCGCCACCGACCCCGGCGACAAGCCGGACGCTTGGCGCCGCAGCCTGTGGTGGCAGGCCGCGCCGG
>JANOJJ010000352.1:0-2613 GCA_031408155.1 Rubrivivax sp. | reverse complement strand
GGAGGTCTCGCGCAGCAAGGTCCGCGATCTCGGCATCACCTATCCGAGCACGTTCTCCGGCCCCTTCCCCGACGGCGGCAAGCTGTTCCAGATCGGCAACCTCAGCAGCCGCAACATCGACGCCGACGCCGGCTTCAAGCTCAAGCTGCTGCGCACTGATGGTGACACCAAGACGCTGGCCAATCCGCGCATGCGCATCCGCAACCGCGAAAAGGCGCGCGTGCACGTCGGTGACCGCGTGCCAGTGATTTCGAGCACCGTCGTCGGTGCCACCTCGGGTGCAGCCGGCACCGCCGTGACGACCGAGCAGATCCAGTACCTGGACGTCGGCATCAAGGTCGAGGCCGAGCCGACCATCTACGCCGACGACACGGTGGCCATCAAGATCAACCTCGATGTCTCGTCGCTGGGCGCACAGACCGTGACCAAGAACGGCTCCATCGCCTACGAGGTCGGCACCCGCAACGCCAGCACCGTGCTGCGCCTGCGCAACGGCGAGACGCAGGCCTTGATGGGACTGATCCGCGACGATGACGCGCAGTCCGGCGCAGGCCTGCCGTTCCTCGGCGAGTTGCCCATCCTCGACCGCATCTTCGGCAGCAAGCGCACCGAGCGGCGCAGCCGCGAGCTGGTGCTGCTGATCACGCCGCAGCTGGTGCGCGGCGTCGAGCGCAGCGATGCCAGCCTGTCCGAGTTCTGGTCCGGCACCGAGGCCGCCGTGCGCACGCGCTCACCGTTCGTGCAGCAGGTCGCCGACAGCGCGCTGGGCGGCGCGGCCAGCGCCGGCGCGGCGGCACTGGCCAACGCACCCCCAGCGCCGACACGGACCCTGTCTGCGGCGGCGCCGGCCCTGCCCTTGACCGTGTCCTGGCTGGCCCCGCCCTCGGTCAAGGTGGGCCAGGAGTTCCTGGTCGAGCTGATGGCCAGCAGCGAAGGCATGATCAAGGGCGCCTCGGTCCAGTTGCGCTACGACCCCGAACAGGTCGAGGTCCTGGCCGTCGACGATGGCGGTTATTTCAGCCAGGTCGGCGGTGCGGCGGTGTTCACGCCGCGCGTCGAATCGGGCAGCGGCACCGTGTTCGCGACGGTCGGCGCGTCGGGCATGGAAGCGGCCAGCGGTGAAGGCTCGCTGGTCAGGCTGCGCCTGAAGTCGCTCAAGACCGGACCCGGACCGATCCTGCAGATCAGATCGATCGTCGGCGTCGACCCGGGCAACCGCCCGGTCAAGATCGAAGGCTCGGCCCCGCTGGAGCTGAAGTTGCAGCCATGACCGGCATCGCCCTGCGCCAGCGCCCGGGCGGCTTTCGCGGCCGCGGCCGCGGCTTCACGCTGATCGAGTTGATGGTGACGGTGGCGATCGTCGCCGTGTTGTCTACGGTGGCGCTGCCGCTGGCCGAACTCACGGTCAAGCGCTCGCGCGAGAACGAGTTGCGCGCAGCACTGCGCGAGATTCGCAACGCCATCGACGCCTACAAGCAGGCCGTCGAAGACGGTCGGGTGGCGAAGAAGGCCGACGACAGTGGATACCCGCCTGCGCTCGAGCTGCTCGTCGACGGCGTCGACGATGCGCGCAGCGCGAAGAAGTCGAAGATCTACTTTCTGCGCCGCCTGCCGCGCGACCCTCTATTCGCCGACGGCCAGGTGCCGGCGGCACGAACCTGGGGCCAGCGCAGCTACGACAGCCCGCCCGACGAACCGCGCGAGGGTCGCGATGTCTACGATGTGCATTCGCTGTCCGCGGGCACGGCGCTGAACGGCCTGCCCTACCGCCAATGGTGACGCGTCGCGGCTTCACGTTGATCGAGCTGCTGGTGGTGATGGCCATCATCGCCACGCTGCTCGCGCTGGCCGTGCCGCGCTACTACGGCAGCGTCAAGCGCGCCGAGGAGGCGACGCTCAAGCAGAACCTGGCGCTGATGCGTGACGCGATCGACAAGCACTATGCCGACACCGGCCGCTATCCCGAAGCGCTCGGCGAGCTGGTGACCAGGCGCTATCTGCGCAGCGTCCCGCTCGACCCGTCGACCGGCGTTGCCGACAGCTGGGTCGTCACCGCCCCGCCCAGCCCGGAGGTCGGGCTTGTCTACGACGTCAAGAGCGGGTCAAGCGCCAATGCCATCGACGGCTCGGCGTTCAACACATGGTGACTCCGCGAGCGGCCGAGCGTGGCGTGACGTATCTGCTGCTGCTGTTCGCAGTGGCGCTGACCAGCGCTGCGCTGGCTGCCAGCGCGACGATCTGGAGCCAGGTCCAGCGGCGCGAGCGCGAACGGCAACTGCTGTGGGCCGGCGACCAGATCCGGCGCTCGATCGTCGCCTACTCGCAGGTCGGTGGCGGCAATGACAGCATCTTTCCGCTCGCGCTGCAGGACCTGTTGCTCGACCCGCGCAGCCCGGCGCGCCGGCGCTTCCTGCGCCAGATCTACCCCGACCCGATGACGCAGGGGCAGGCGTGGGGACTGATCCGCAATCCGCGCGGCCAGATCATCGGCGTGTACAGCCGCTCCACCGCGGCGCCGTTGAAGACGGGGCGATTTGCCTTGCCCTATGCGAGTTTCGAGCAGGCACGCAGTTACGCCGACTGGCGCTTCACGGCGGTGCCTGAAGCGGAGCT
>JANOJJ010000586.1:0-20517 GCA_031408155.1 Rubrivivax sp. | reverse complement strand
GCTGGACAAAGGGGCGAATGTCAACGCCAGGGAATCCGGCCGCGGTGAAACCGCACTGATGTTTGCGGCTGCGAATAATCGTTCAGCCGCCATCAAGGAATTGCTTGCCCATGGCGCGAATGCGTCGATCGCCTCGACCGTCATCGATATCGCGGCGAAAACGGGCGTGCATCGACCAGCGAAGCGTGCCAGTCGAGCACGGTGCCGCCGGTATCGAAGGCGAGGGCTTCACAGCGCATGGGTTTCCTTTCGATGGGGCCAGGTCAGACCACGCCGGCGAGCTCGCCGCGAGTCGAGAGGTTCCTGGCGGTGCTGAACTCGAGCGTCGTCCGCAACTCGTCAAAGCGCAGCCGCACCAGCCTGAACTGCGCCGGGGCCGCGCTGGTCCGGGCCCTGCGCCCGCACGTACAGGCGAACGGCTGCGCCGACCAGGCGGTGCCGAGTCGGACGATGGTCTTGCAGAGCGATCTGGCAGTGCCATCGGCCTGACCTGTCAGGCCGGCTGCACCAGCGGCGGCCGGCCGTCACCGTCGCGGCGCGACCAGGCAAAACCGGCCTGCACGATGCCGCCGGCCAGGCCCAGCGCCACGCCGATCTGCCAGGCCGCGTTGTACGAACCGGCCAGTTCGAAGATCAGCCCCCCGCCAAGGGCACCGGCGAAGCTGCCGATCTGGTGGCAGACGAAGGCCACACCGCCCAGCATGGCCTGCCAGCGCAACCCGAACGTGTCAGCAATCCAGCCCGCTACCAGCGGCGCCACGCCCAGCCACAGAAAGCCCATGATGGCGGCGAAGACCAGCGTGCTGGTGGGCGTGGGCAAAGCCATGAAGTACCAGGCCAGCGCCAACGACCGCGTGGTGTAGATGCCGCCCAGCAGCACCAGCTTGTTCCAGCGCCCGCCGGCCCAGCCGAAGAACAGGCTGCCCAGCACATTGAAACCTCCGATCACGCCCAGCGCCTGGGCGCTGAGCATCGGGTCCATGCCGCACAGGTCCAGGTACGACGGCAGGTGCGTGGTCAGGAAGACCAGTTGCATGCCGCACACGAAGTAGGTCAGCGCCATCACCACGAACAGCGGGTTGCGCAGCGCGACGCCCAGCGCAGCGCGCGCGCTGTCGCCTTCACCGGCCTTGTGCGGCAGGGGCAGCGCATCGACCTTGCCCGCGGCCCAGGCAGCCGGCACCATCAGCAGCGCCAGCGCGACGAAGCCCCAGACGCCGACGCGCCAGCCGTGGTCTTGCGTCAGCGACTGGCCGATGGGTGCGGCGATCATCGCGCCGATCGACCCGGCCGCCGACACGATGCCCAGCACGGTGCTGCGCACGGCCGCCGGTACCGGGCGTGAGGCGGCGGCCATCGCCAGCGCGCTGCCGTTGCAGGCCAGGGCTGCCCCGATGGCCACCCCCGCGCCCAGAATCACGCCCGGCAAGCCAGTGGCGGTTGCAAGTAGCACCAGGCCCAGGATGTAGAGCAGGGCACCGCACACCATCAGGCGCCGCATGCCGAGCCGAACCGCCCAGGCCCCGGCCAGCGGTTGCAGCGCGCCCCAGGCCAGGTTCTGCACCGCAATGGCGATCGTGAAGTCGGACACCCCGATACCGGTGTCCCTGGTCAGCGGCGGCATGAAGATGCCCAAGCTCTGGCGCAGGCCCATGGCCAGGCTGAGCATCACGGAAGCGCCGATCAGGATCGGCAGGGACGGGCGCAAGGCGCGAAAAAGGGACATCGGCGGGCGGTCTTCCGGTTGACCGGCAAGCCCTGCGCGCGATGTGCGCGATGTGCGCGATGAACGACCGGCGGCAGTGCGAGCAGACTGGCCGGACCGTAGCCAGCGGCCCGCGGCCTGTCTATCGTGTCGGTGACAGGCTCGGTCAGGTGGTTGGTGAACCGGACCCCGGCGATGCCGACTCGTCGGGTACGAAGATCCACATCAGCGCGTAGAGCAGCAACCCGGCGCCGCCCCACAGCGTGAGCAGCACCACTAGCAGCCGCCAGATCCAGCTCTCGACGCCGGTGCTGCGGGCGATGCCGCCGCACACGCCGGCCAGCCAGCGGTCGCTCAGGCTGCGGCGCATGGCGTTGACCGCCGACAGCGCCGGCGCGACGCCGGCCAGCACGGGCGCATCCAGCAGGCGAGCCTTGGCGCGCGCGAACTCGGCGTCATCGAGCGCGCCGCGGTCGTGCAGGTCCTTCAGCTTGGTCAGTTCGTCGATCAGTGCCATGACAAGTCCCAGTCTGCGGTTGTGCGCCATTGTGGACCCGGGGGGCAAGCAGACCCCTGTGCATGCCGGTTCGATGGCAGTCGAGCTCAGAGGTCGGTGCGCAGCTTCCAGATCTCGGGGAACAGCACCACGTCGAGCATCTTGCGCAGGTAACCCACGCCACTGGTGCCGCCAGTGCCACGCTTGAAACCGATCACGCGCTCGACCGTGGTCACGTGGCGAAAGCGCCAGAGCCGGAAGGTGTCTTCGAGGTCGGTCAGTTCCTCGCCCAACTGGTACAGGTCCCAGTGCAGGTCGGGCTGGCGGTAGATCTGCAGCCAGGCGGCTTCGACGGCGTCGCTCGCTTCATAGGGTCGCGTCCAGTCGCGCTCGACATGGCTCCGGGGCAGCGCGATGCCGCGCCGTGCCAGCAGCCGCAGCGCCTGGTCGTACAGCGACGGCGCTTCGTACGCCGCGCGCACCTGGGCCAGGCGTTCGGGCTTGTGTGCATGCGGCTCGAGCATCGCCGCGTTCTTGTTGCCGAGGCTGAACTCGATGCAGCGGTACTGCCAGCTCTGGAAGCCGCTGCTGCGTGCGAGGTAGGGCCGGATCGCGCTGTATTCGGGCGGTGTCATCGTCGCCAGTACGTCCCACGCGTGCACCAGCTGTTGCATGATCTTCGAGACGCGAGCCAGCATCTTGAAGGCCGCCGGCAAGCGGTCGGCCGCGAGGTTGACCATCGCCGCCTGCAGCTCGTGCAGCATCAGCTTCATCCACAGCTCGCTGGTCTGGTGCTGCACGATGAAGAGCATCTCGTTGTGGTCGGGCGACAGCGGGTGCTGCGCGCCCAGCACCTGGTCGAGGTGCAGGTAGTCGCCATAGCTCATGTCGCGGCTGAAGTCGAGCTGGGCCTGCTCGCTCCTGAGCACGTCTTCGGGGCCGGGCTTCACTTCGGTCATCAGGTCACCGCGTTGCGCTGGCTGAACTCGGGCCGGCGCCACTCGCCGCAATCGAGCACCTGGCGCAACTGCTCGGCCGCGTCCCAGGCGTCGATGAAGCGCGTGTACAGCGGCGCGAAGCCCAAGCGCACGATGTCGGGCATCGCCGCCCCGTCGCCGGCGCGGAAGTCGCCCACCACGCCGCGCGCGATCAGTGCCTGCACGATCGCGTAGGCGCCGTCGCTGGGCGCCAGGCAGACCTGCGAGCCGCGCCGTGCGTCGTCGCGTGGCGACACCAGCTGCAGCCCATGGCCAGCGCAGCGTGTCTCGACGAGGTCGGCAAACAGCGTCGTCAGCGCCAGCGACTTGGCGCGCAAGGCAGCCATGCCGCCGTCCTTGCCGCCGTCCTTGCCAGCGTCCTTGCAAGCGCATGTCCCGGCCGCCAGCACGCTGTCGACGCCGCATTCCAGCGCCGCCATCGCCAGCACCGCCGGCGTGCCGCACAGGTAGCGCGAAATGCCGGCCGCCGGCCGGTAACCGGGCTTGAACTCGAACGGCGACGCATGACCCATCCATCCGGCCAGGGGTTGCCAGAAGCGATCGGCATGGCGCGGATGGGCCCACACGAAGGCCGGTGCACCCGGGCCGCCGTTGAGGTACTTGTAGCCGCAGCCGATGGCAAAGTCGGCGCCGTCGGCATGCAACTGCACCGGCACCGCGCCGGCACTGTGCGCCAGGTCCCACACCGTCAGGGCGCCGGCCGCATGGGCCGCGGCCGACAGCGCCGCCAGGTCGTGCATGCGCCCGCTGCGGTAGTTGATGTGGGTCAGCAGCAGCACCGCCACCTGATCATTGAGCCGCGCCGGCAACTCGTCGGGTTCGACCAATTCGAGCGTGCAGCCGCGCTCACGTGCCAGCGCCTCGGCGATGTACAGGTCGGTCGGGAAGTTGCTGCACTCCGACAGCATCACGCGCCGCTGCGGCGCATCGGCCTGGGTAATGGACAGCGCCGTGCTCAGCACCTTGAAAAGGTTGATCGAGGTCGAGTCGGCGCAGACCAGCTCACCCGCGCCGGCGCCCACCAGGCGAGCGATCTTGTCGCCCACGCGGTGCGGCAGGTCGATCCAGCCGGCGCTGTTCCAACTGCCGATCAGACCCTGGCCCCACTCCTGCTGCACCACCTGCTGCACGCGCGCGGCGGTGGCGCGCGGCAGCACGCCGAGCGAATTGCCGTCGAGGTAGATCAGGCCGGGCGGCAGTTCGAACTGGTCGCGCAGGCTGCGCAGCGGGTCGTCGGCATCGCGCCTCAGGGCAGCGTCGCGGCTGAGGTCGGTCATGTCAGTTCCCTCAGGACGGCGCGCACGGGCGACGCGTCGGCGGTCGTCAGTTTCAAGGGCAGGGCGATCAGCTCGTAGTCGCCCTCGGGCACGTCGTCGAGCAGCAGGTTTTCCAGCACGCGCAGGCCCAGCCGGCGGATCACCTGGTGGCTGGGCAGCGCCTTGCTGTCGGCGGGGTCGATGCTGGCGCTGTCGATGCCGATCAGTTGCACACCGAGCGCGGCCAGGCGCTCGATGGTGTCGGGCGCGACCGCGGGCAGCCCAGGGTCGAAAGCCTCGATCGGCGAACGCGCATAGGTGCGCACCAGCACCCTCGGTGGCAGGTCCTGGATCGCGTGTGCCAGGTGCCGCCATTCGATCAGAGGGCCGCAGTCGATGGCATGGATGACGCGACAGCGGCCGAGGTAGGGCTCGAGCGCCAGCGCACCCGCTGCGTCGCCGTCGGCGGCATAGTGCAGCGGTGCGTCGGCATGCGCGCCGACGTGGGGCGACAGCGTGATCGCGCTCACGTTGACCGGGCAGCCGGGCCCGAGCGTGGCGCTCCAGCGCTGGCTGTAGACCGTGTCGCCCGGAAAGACCGGCGAGCCTGCGTGCACCGGCGGCGAGATGTCCCACAGGCGTGGCGACAAGCGGGGTGAAGCGTCGCCCAAGGCAGCTCCGGCATTTAATTGACAACTAAACTATATCGCCAAAGAATGGACCGCTTCGAGCTTTCCTCCGCCAGGACTGCCGCATGACGACCAGCGCGCACGCCGACACCTTCGCTCGTCACAACCTGCCGCCTGCGGCGGCGCTGCCCGAGTTGTTGTTCGAGCTGCCCGGACTGCAGTTGCCCGAGCGGCTGAACGTGGCCACCGAGTTGCTGGATCACTGGGTGGATCAGGGGCAGGGCGGCCGCCCGTGCATCCAGGGCGACGTGAACGGCATGCCGGTACGCTGGACCTACGCCGACCTGCAGGCCGAGGCCAACCGCATTGCGCGCGTGCTGGTGCATGACCTGGGGCTGGTCAGCGGCAACCGGGTTCTGCTGCGCGGTGCCAACTCGCCGCTGCTGGCGGCCTGCTGGTTCGGCGTGATCAAGGCCGGCGGTATTGCGGTGGGCACCATGCCGCTGTTGCGCGAGCGCGAGCTCGAGCCCATCATCGACAAGGCGCACATCAGCCATGCCTTGTGTGACGCGCGACTGGCCGAAGCCTTCGACGCCGCGCGGCGCGACTGCTCGCAACTGCGGCATGCGCTGCTGTTCAACGGCGACGGCGGCGCGGGCTCGCTCGAAGCGGCGATGGCCGAGCGGCCCGCCACCTTTGCCAATGTCGACACCGCCGCCGACGACACCGCACTGATTGCCTTCACGTCGGGCACCACCGGGGTGCCCAAGGGCACGATGCACTTCCACCGCGACGTGATCGCCGCCTGCCGCTGCTGGCCGCCGCACGTGCTGCGCGCCAGCGCCGACGATGTCTTCATCGGCAGCCCGCCGCTGGCATTCACCTTCGGCCTCGGCGGCTTGTTGATGTTCCCGCTCTCGATCGGCGCCAGCACGGTGCTGCTGGAGAAGGTTTCGCCCGATGCCTTGCTGGCGGCGATACCGCGCCACCGCGCCAGCGTGTGCTTCACCGCGCCCACCTCGTACCGCGCGATGGCGATGCAGATCGCCGCCCAGCCCGCCGCGTTTGACCTGAGCAGCCTGCGCAAGTGCGTGTCCGCCGGCGAGGCGCTGCCGGCCGCCACCCGAGCGCTGTGGAAGCAGTGCACCGGCATCGAACTGATCGACGGCATCGGCTCGACCGAGCTGTTCCACATCTTCATCTCGGCCGACGAAGCGCAGGCCCGGCCGGGCGCCACCGGCGTGCCGGTGCCGGGCTACCGCGCCTGCGTGCTCGACGAGCAGGGCCGCGAGCTGCCGCGCGGCCTGGTCGGCCGGCTGGCGATCAAGGGCCCGACCGGCTGCAAGTACCTGGCCGACGAGCGCCAGTCGAGCTACGTGCAAAACGGCTGGAACCTGACTGGCGACGCCTACCTCGTCGACGCCGACGGCCAGTTCGTCTACCAGGCGCGGACCGACGACATGATCGTTTCCGGCGGCTACAACATCGCTGGCCCCGAGGTCGAAAGCGCTCTGCTGCTGCATCCGGCGGTGGCCGAGTGCGGCGTGGTCGGCATTGCCGACGAGGCTCGCGGCTGCATCGTCAAGGCCTTTGTCGTGCTCACAGCCGGCTTCGAGCCGGACCAGGCGATGGCCAGGGTCCTGCAGGACTTCTGCAAGCAGACCATCGCGCCCTACAAGTACCCACGCGAGGTCGAGTTCCGCAGCGACCTGCCGCGCACCGAGACCGGCAAGCTGCAGCGCTTCAGGCTGCGCGGTGCCTGAGGGACCCCGTGCGCCGTGGCGGCGAGCTTGACCAGCCAGCAGCAAATCGTCGCGCGCTGTCCCTGACGTCGACCCGGGTTATCCACCACTGGCGAGTCGATGCCGGACCGACCGCGGCGCTGCGCGCAGCAGTAGGATCGTGCCGCCGATCGAACGGAGCACAGCGTCATGGCACTCGACGCAAAGAAGATCAAGAAGATCAAGGACTACTACACCCCGAAGAAGGCGTCGCTGTTGCAGGGCTCCTTGATCAAGTCGGGTGCGGGCCGCTCGGTCGAGATCAAGGAAGCGAACTTCCAGGAGATCAAGGACAACCTGGTCGCGCTGGACGTCTACAGCCTGGCTGCCGACGTCACCGAGGCAGCCGGCATCCTGGGCGAGATCCTCGGGCGCGAGGTCGAAGTGCAGGCGCCGCCGCAGGACAACGGCGCTGCGCGCAAGCTGGCCACCTTGAACAAGGATGCGTCGGCGGTGCGGCACGTGATCGCCGGCGTCGACGTCTGCCTGGATGTCGACCAGCTCAAGCACCAGCACCCGTCCAACCCGATCGGGAATCGCCACAAGGGCGGTGGCAACCGGTTCGATGCCACCTGCGACGCAACCTGGCACCAGACCGTCACCATGGCCTACATGGCCACCTGGGCCAACGGGCTCGGCGTGATGAACGTCGGTGCGCAGGAGTTTCACGGCCAGCTGGTGCCGGTGATGAACGTGCACTACGAAGCGTTCTGCCTGTACGCCGAAGGCCAGAAGCACGTGCTCTTTCACTGCTATCCGTCGAACGACTCGCCGCTCCGCGGCCCGAACGGTTGACAAGAGCAGTCGGGTCGGCAGCCTGATCCGACCCCTGCCGGGGGAATCGCCGCGGGGCCTGGTGCGGTGCGCACCGGGCCGCGGCACGGCTGAGTGAGAATCGCGCTCCCGCAAGCGAGCCGCTGCCGAGTTGATCGCCTGATCGCCCCCGATGCCTGACTTGTTCGACCCCCCGCCGGCAGACCCGGCGGACACCCTGGCGCTGGCCGACTACGCCGAGCGTGCCTACCTCGAATACGCGCTGTCGGTCGTCAAGGGCCGGGCCCTGCCCGACGTGTGCGATGGCCAGAAGCCGGTGCAGCGCCGCATCCTGTTCGCGATGGAGCGCATGGGCCTGGCCTTCAACCCGCCCGGCGGCGCCAAGCCGGTGAAGAGCGCGCGCGTGGTGGGCGACGTGCTGGGCAAGTTCCATCCGCATGGCGACCAGGCCGCCTACGAGGCGCTGGTGCGCATGGCGCAGGGCTTCTCGCAGCGCTATCCGCTGATCGACGGCCAGGGCAACTTCGGCAGCCGCGACGGCGACGGGGCCGCGGCCATGCGCTACACCGAGGCGCGCCTGAGCGCCATCTCGCGCTTGCTGCTCGACGAACTCGATCAAGGTACGGTTGACTTCCAGCCCAACTACGACGGCTCGTACGACGAGCCGCGGCTGCTGCCGGCAAGGCTGCCGTTCTCGCTGCTCAACGGCGCCAGCGGCATCGCGGTCGGCATGGCCACCGAGGTGCCCAGCCACAACCTGCGCGAAGTGGCCGCGGCCTGCGTGGCGCTGCTGAAGAACGATCAACTGTCGGACGACGAACTGCACGCGCTGCTGCCGGGACCTGACTTCCCCGGTGGCGGCCAGCTCATCAGCAGTGCTGCCGACATCCGCGCCGCCTATGCATCGGGCCGCGGCAGCCTCAAGCTGCGCGCGCGCTGGAGCATCGAAGAGATGGCGCGCGGCCAGTGGCAACTGGTGGTCAACCAACTGCCGCACGGCACCAGCACGCAGAAGGTGCTCGAAGAGATCGAGGAGCTGACCAACCCCAAGGTCAAGCTCGGCAAGAAGGCGTTGACACAGGAGCAGGTGCAGCTCAAGGCGTCGGTGCTGGCGGTGCTCGACGCGGCGCGCGACGAATCGAACAAGGACGCCGCGGTGCGCCTGGTGTTCGAGCCCAAGACGCGCACGGTCGGGCAGCAGGAGCTGATCACCACGCTGCTGGCACACACCAGCCTCGAGTCGAGCGTCAGTGTCAACCTCACGGCGGTGGGCATCGACGGCCGCCCGGTGCAGAAGAACCTGCGCCAGATGCTGCTCGAGTGGACCCTGTTCAGGCAGTCCACGGTGCAGCGCCGTACGCAGCATCGGCTGGACAAGGTGCTCGAGCGCATCCATGTGCTCGAAGGCCGGCAGTTGGTGCTGTTGAACATCGACGAGGTGATTCGCATCATTCGCAACGCCGACGAACCCAAGCCGGCGCTGATCGCGCGCTTCGGGCTCAGTGACCGCCAGGCCGAGGACATCCTCGAGATCCGGCTGCGCCAACTGGCGCGGCTGGAGGCGATAAGGATCGAGCAGGAGCTCGCGGACAAGCGCGCTGAAGCGGCCCGGCTGGAAGAGGTCCTCGCCAGCCCGGCGGCGCTCAAGCGCACGGTGGTCAAGGAGATCGAAGCCGATGCCAAGGCTTATGGCGACCAGCGCCGCACGCTGATCCAGGAACAGCGGCGCGTCGTCGCCGAGGTCAAGGTCGTCGATGAGCCCGTCACCGTGGTGGCCAGCCTGAAGGGCTGGGTGCGTTCGTTGAAGGGCCACGAGGTCGATCCGGCGGCGCTCGCCTTCAAGCCGGGTGACGCGCTGTACGGCACTTTCGCCTGCCGCAGCGTCGACAGCTTGCTCGTGCTCGGCAGCAATGGGCGCGTCTACAGCGTCGCGGTGGCGGTGCTGCCCGCCGGGCGCGGCGACGGTGTGCCCATCACCACGTTGATCGACCTCGAAGGCGGCAGCAGCATTGCCCACACCTGGGCCGGTGACGCCGATCAAGTGCTGCTGTTGGCCAACAGCGGCGGCTTCGGTCTGCTGGCCAAGGCGGCCGACATGCACGGCCGCAACAAGGCCGGCAAGAGCTTCCTGACCCTGGAAGCCACCGACAAGCCGCTGCCGCCGGTGCCCGTACTGGCCGCACACAGGCAGGTGGCCTGCCTGTCGCTGGACGGCCGGCTGCTGGTCTTCGGGCTGGACGAGCTCAAGCTGCAAGGCAACGGCGGCCGCGGCCTGACGCTGATGGACGTGGACGCGAAGGCGCCGCTGTTATCGGTGGCCAGTTTTGCCGACAGCCTGCGCGTGCTCGGCAGCGGCCGCGGTGGCAAGGCCAGGGACGAGCTGCTCAAGGGTGCCGCGCTGGCCGTCCACGTCGGCAAGCGCGCCCGCAAGGGCCGCGTTGTCGGCGGCATCAAGCCCGCGCGCGTGCTGGCGGGCTGATCGGCCATGACAGAAAGCTCGGAACTCAGCGCAGCTCGCCGCTGCTGCCCAGCGCCCGATCGATGGCCTGCATCAGTTTGGGCAAGTCGAGCGGCTTGGTGAGGTAGTCCAGGAATCCTGCGGCCAGACCCTGTTCGATGTCGGACGGCATGGCGTTCGCGCTGACGGCGATCACCGGAATGGCGCGCGTGGATTCGACCGCCTGCAGCCGGCGCAACACCTCGAAGCCATCGATCCCGGGCAACTGGATGTCGAGCAGGATCAGGTCCGGTCGCTCGCTCAGGGCCAGCTGCAGTCCCTGTTCGGGCAGCGCGGCACCGACCAGCCGCAGCCCGGGACGGCCGGCGAACACCGCCTCCATCAGGATCAGGTTGACGGGGTCGTCCTCGACATAGAGCACGACTCTTGTCTGCGCCGGCAGGCCCTCCGGTTCTGGCGACCGCGCAAGCGGCGCCTCGGGGGTGGTGTTCGACGGCGCTGCGTCGGCCCGGGCGAGCTGCAGCCAGAACGTGCTGCCGACGCCGATTTCGCTGCGAATGCCGATCTGGCCGCCCATCATCTCCACCAGCCGCTTGCTCAGCACCAAGCCAATGCCGGCACCCTTGATCGCCGTCCGCTCGGCGTCCAGTCGCTCGAAGGACTGGAACAGCTTGTCTTGCTGCTGCGGTGTCAAACCGGCGCCGCTGTCGGTGATGCCGATGCGTACGCCGTCGCCATCGGTCTGGCAGTCGAGCTGCACCTGTCCATGCGGCCGGTTGTACTTGATGGCGTTGGACAACAGGTTGAGCAACACCTGCTTGAGCCGTATCCGGTCGGCATGGACATGGCAATCGCAAGCCACCGGCAGCGTCGTCGGCAACTCGATGTCTCGCTCACGGGCCGCTGGCTCGACCAGCGCGAGGCAGTCTTCGAGCAGGGTTGCCACCTGCACCGACTCGAGTTCGAGGCCCTGCTTGCCGGCCTCGATGCGGGCGAGGTCGAGCAAGTCGTTGATCAGCTCGAGCAGGTGCCTGCCGGCGCGCAGGATCTCCTGCACGTGGCGTTGCTGGCCGACCGGAAGCTGCCGCGGGGCATCGGATTCGAGCAATTGCGCAAAGCCGAGGATGGCGTTCATCGGCGTGCGCAGTTCGTGGCTCATGTTGGAGAGGAACTCGGACTTGGCGCGGTTGGCGCGTTCGGCCTCGTCGCGCGCGGCGACCAGTTCGGCAGTGCGCTGCTCGACCCTCGACTCGAGTTCGGCGTTCAGGCTGACCAGCGCCGCCTCGGCCTGCTTGCGTTCGCTGATGTCGCGGTGGATGCCGAGCATGCGCAGCGGCTGGCCGTGCGCGCCGCGCGCCACGATGCGGCCGATCGACAGGATCCACTTGTACGCGCCGTCGCGCATGCGCTGGCGGAACTCGACCTGGTAGTCGGGCCTCTTGCCGTCGACGTACTCGCGGAAAGCCTTGACGGCGGCCGGTCGGTCGTCGGGATGAAGCCGTTCGATCCAGGCTGCGTTCGATTCGGCAAAGTGCGCCGGATCGTGTCCCAACATGCGCACGTACTCGTCGTTGACGACGGCCACGCCGGTGCGCAGGTCGAGGTCGTACAGACCCTGGTTGCTGGCCGTCAGGGCCAGCCGCAGACGCTCTTCGCTGGACTTCAGTGCCGCCGCCGAGCGCGACTCGCTGGTTTCGATGCGCCACAGGCGGGCCAGCAAGCCGATGAGCAGCGACAGCAGCATGCCAGCCGCGCCACCCACCGCCAGCGAGCGCGAACGCCAACCGGCCAGTGCATCGTCGTGCGCCGCCGCGATCAGCACGAAGAAGGGATAGCGGTCGACGCCGCGGAAGCTGTGGGTGCGCAGCACGCCGTCGGACGAGGCCGGAAATGTCAGCGTGCCGGCCGGCTGGCCCGCCTGCATCGCCTCGCGTACCGGATTGCCGGGTGGCAGTGGACGATTGATCTCGCGCTGCAGCACAGGCCAGCGCACGACCACGCTGAAGTCGTCCTTGCGCCGGATTGCCAGCACCCCGTCAGGGCCGACCTCGAGCGACTGGAACAGCCGCTGGAAATAGCCCAGGTCGATCACCGCCAGCGCCACGCCGAGGAACTTCGACTGCGCGTCGCGCATGGCGCGCGCCGCAACGACGATCTGCCGGCCGGTTGCTGCGACGTCGATGACCGCGGAGAACAGCACCTCGGCCCGCGGGTCGTCGCGCAGCTTGTGCAAGAGCGCTCGATCGACAATGGTCGAGCGCGGCGTCGATTCGATCGGTGACGAGTAGAGCATCTCGCCGTCGGCGTCGAAGACGTGCAACCCGGTCAACTCGGCGAAGTTGAACAGCTCACGGTCGAGGTCCTCGGTGACTGCACGCGCGTGGCGCTCGACGACCGCGCTCGCCATCGCCGCGGCCGGTACTTCGTGCACCACATTCTCAAGCACGCTGTCGGTTCGGCGCAGCATCGCGTCGAGCCGGGCTTCGATGATCGCGGCGTAGTCGCGGGTCTTGGCTGCGGCCTCCTGCAAGGCCTCTCGCCGGCTGGTCCAGATCTGCGTGAGCGGCAGCACCATCACGACGGCGAACACGACGCCGACCAGCGCGATCAGTAACCTGCGCTTGCGACGGCCGACGGGATCGGGTGTCGACACGGTCATCGCGCGAGTCGCCCCGCCGGCTGCCACCGCAGCCGCGGCCGGCGAGCTGCGATCGTGCAGCACGGCCCGTTCACGGGGCGCGCGCGCCCAGCGCGGCCGCTCCAGCCCTGCTTGCCGTAGGCGTCGCCGCTGTTGCCTTCGACGCTGAAGGCGCACCCGGGCCCGGCGGTCTGCTCGACAAAGCCCTTCAGCAGCGCGGTCGGCACGCTACCCTGGCCGCACGCCTGCACGTCGCGCAGGAGCGGATAGTCGAGTTGCGCCAGGTCGAAGTAACGTCACTTCGGATCGGGCCGTCCGTGCATGACGAGGATAGGCTTGCGCTCCATGGCACCTTCAGGTTTGCGATGCATGATCGCCAACGTCGGCAGTGATCGCGTTGCGTTGCCGCAATCGTTGTCGGCCTGGGCCTTGACGAGCCGTTCGAGATCATCGACCGCAACAGCGCCGACAAGCTGCGTCAGGTTGAGCGGCCTCGGCAGCACAGGATCGCCTACAGTGAGGCCCCGCCGTCCGTGTATCGCTTGACCACCATGCCTGAGCGTCGTCTCGTCGTGTTTCACAGCCCCGGCCCGGCCTGGGAATCCGGCCTGCCGCTGATGCAGCAGGTGGGGATTCAGGCGCACAGCGCGCATTTTGCCAAGCTGCTTCAGGCCGGCCAGCTCGAGCTGGGTGGGCCCTTCGTCGACGGCGCCGGCGGCGGCATGATGATCTGCAAGTCGGGCATCGATGAAGACGCGCTGCGCATGCATGCACTGTCCGACCCGGCGGTCGAATCGGGTTTGCTGCAGTTCGAGATTCGGCTCTGGATCATCGGCCTGAAGGCGTGACGATCGCACCGGGTGCTGGCCCGAGTGTGGGAGTCATCGGCGGCGGCCCTGCCGGGCTGATGGTCGCCGACGTACTGTCGGCGGCCGGCGTGGTGGTCCACCTGTTCGATGCCATGCCCTCGGTTGGGCGCAAGTTCCTGCTCGCCGGCAAGGGCGGGCTCAACCTCACGCATGCAGAGGCCTTCGAGCCTTTCGTCGCACGCTATGCCGAGGCGGCGCCCTGGATCCGTCCGCTGCTCGAGCGCTTCGGCGCTGATGCCCTGCGCGCCTTTGCTGCCGAACTGGGCATCACCACCTTCGTCGGCAGCTCGGGCCGGGTCTTTCCGACTGACCTGAAGGCCGCGCCGCTGCTGCGAGCCTGGCTGCACCGCCTGCGTGGGCGCGGCGTGCAGCTGCACATGCGGCACCGCTGGCGCGGCTGGGCCGACGACGGCGCGCTGTGCTTCGACACGCCGACGGGCCGGCAGCGCTGGCATGTCCAGGCCTGCGTGCTGGCACTGGGCGGGGCCAGCTGGCAGCGCCTGGGGTCGGACGGCGTCTGGGTGCCGCTGCTGGCCGCACGCGGTGTCGACCTGGCGCCGCTGCGGCCGTCGAACTGCGGCTTCGATGTGGCCTGGAGCGATCACCTCACGAGCCGCCATGCCGGTGCAGCGCTGAAGTCGGTGGCGATCAGCTGGACACGGCCCGACGGCACACGGGTGCGCCAGCTCGGCGAGTTCGTGCTCACCGGGTCGGGTGTCGAAGGCAGCCTGATCTACGCGGCGTCGGCCGCGCTGCGCGAGTGCATCGCGTGCAAAGGACAGGCGACGTTCGAACTCGATCTCTTGCCCGCACGCGATGCCGACTGGGTGTTGTGCGAACTGTCGCACCCCAGAGGCCCACGCTCGCTGGCCACGCTCCTGAAGTCACGACTCAAGCTCGACGGTGTCAAGGCCGCCTTGTTATGGGAACGGCAAAGCCGCGACGCCATGACCGACAGCGTGCAACTGGCCGCACGCATCAAGGCCCTGCCGATCACCGTGCTGCGAGCGCGGCCGATCGACGAGGCCATCAGCAGCGCCGGTGGCGTGCGCCTGGCGGGCCTGGACGACGGCCTGATGCTGCGCCTGGTGCCGGGTGTGTTCTGCGCCGGCGAGATGCTCGACTGGGAGGCGCCCACGGGCGGCTACCTGATCACCGCCTGCATGGCCACCGGGCATGCGGCGGGGCAAGGGGTGCTGCGCTGGTTGGCGCAAGCTTGACCCAACTGCGGCCCCATCCGGTGGCCGTGGCACACTCCGCCGCTTTCTTTCAGGCCCCGGCGCCGTTGCGCGGGACCAGGCTCCCCTTGAACAAGATCACGCTCCAGATTGCCGCTGAACTGAAGGTTCGGCCGGCGCAGGTGCAGGCCACGGTGGACTTGCTCGATGGCGGTGCCACGGTGCCCTTCATCGCCCGCTACCGCAAGGAGGCCACCGCTGGCCTCGACGACATCCAGCTGCGCGAGCTCGAGTCCCGCTTTAGCTACCTGCGCGAGCTCGAACAGCGTCGTGCTGCGGTGCTCAAGAGCATTGCCGAGCAGGGCAAGCTCACGCCCGAGCTGCAGGCGGCCGTCGATGCGGCGCCGACCAAGCAGGAGCTGGAAGACCTGTACCTGCCCTTCAAGCCCAAGCGCCGCAGCAAGGGCATGATCGCCCGCGACGCCGGGCTGGAGCCTCTGGCCGACCGGCTGTTTGCCGATCCGGCGCTCGACCCGATGGCCGAAGCAGCCGCGTTCATCAACGCCGACGGCGGCTTTGCCGACGCCCATGCGGTGCTGGATGGCGTGCGCGACCTGCTGTCCGAGCGCTGGGCCGAAGACCCGGTGCTGGTGGGCAAGCTGCGAGAGTGGCTGTGGGCCGAAGGCCTGCTGCAGAGCAAGCTGGTCGACGGCAAGGACGGCGACAACCCCGACGCCGTCAAGTTGCGCGACTATTTCGACTACACCGAGCCGATCCGCAAGGTGCCGTCGCACCGTGCGCTGGCGGTCTTTCGCGGCCGCACCCAGCAATGGCTGGAAGCCAAGCTCGTTGTCGCCGAAGAAGCCGTGCCCGCAAGACCCGGCTTGGCGGAGCTCCGCATCGCCAGACACCTGGGCTGGGGCCACCAGCAGCGCAACGGCGACGAGCTGATCCGCAAGACGGTCGCCTGGACCTGGAAGGTCAAACTTTCGCTCACCCTCGAGCGTGACCTGTACAGCCGGTTGCGCGAAGCGGCTGAAAGCGTGGCGATCAAGGTCTTCGGCGACAACCTGCGCGACCTGCTGCTGGCTGCGCCCGCTGGCAAGCGGGTGGTGATGGGGCTCGACCCGGGCATCCGCACCGGCGTCAAGGTGGCCGTGGTCAGCGACACCGGCAAGGTGCTCGACACGGCCACGGTCTACCCGCACCAGCCGCGACTGGACATCGAAGGCTCGCTGAACGTGCTGGGCCGACTGGCGTCTGCGCATGGCGTGAACCTGATCGCCATCGGAAACGGCAGCGCCAGCCGCGAGACCGATCAACTGGCAGCCGAGCTGATCAAGCGCATCGTCACGCTTGCCCCCGAGCTGAAGCTGGACAAGGTCGTGGTCAGCGAAGCCGGCGCATCGGTCTATTCGGCCAGCGAGTTCGCGAGCAAGGAACTGCCCGAGCTCGATGTGAGCCTGCGCGGTGCGGTCAGCATCGCGCGCCGGCTGCAGGACCCGCTGGCCGAACTGGTGAAGATCGACCCCAAGAGCATCGGCGTCGGCCAGTACCAGCACGACGTCAACCAGAGCCGGCTCGCACGCACGCTCGACACGGTGGTGGAAGACTGCGTCAACGGCGTGGGCGTTGACCTGAACACGGCCTCGACCGCGCTGCTGTCGCGTGTGTCGGGCCTGTCGGCTGCAGTGGCCGCGAGCATCGTGCGCTGGCGCGACACGCATGGCGCTTTCCGCAACCGCAAGCAGTTGCTGGACGTGACCGGGCTGGGGCCGCGCAGCTTCGAGCAAGCCGCTGGATTCCTGCGCATCCGCGACGGCGACAACCCGCTCGACCAGACCGGCGTGCACCCCGAGACCTATCCGCTGGTCGAAAAGATGCTTGCGGCCACGAAGCGCCCGATCGGCGAACTGATTGGGCGCGGCGAGGTGCTGCGTGCGCTCGAGCTTGAGCGGTTCGCCGACGACAAGTTCGGTGCCGTCACCGTCAGGGACATCCTGACCGAGCTGGAAAGGCCCGGTCGTGACCCGCGCCCCGACTTCAAGGTCGCGCGCTTTGGCGACGGCGTCAACGACATCCGGGACCTGCAGCCGGGCATGGTGCTCGAAGGTACGGTCAGCAACGTCGCGCAGTTCGGTGCCTTCGTCGACCTGGGTGTGCATCAGGACGGCCTGGTGCACGTGAGCCAGTTGTCCGACAAGTTCGTGGGCGACGCACGCGAGGTGGTCAAGACCGGGCAGATCGTCAAGGTGCGGGTGCTTGAGGTGGACCTGGCCCGCAAGCGCATCAGCCTGACGATGAAGCTCGACGCGCCGCTGCAGCCCAAAGGCGAGAAGAGTGACAACGCCTACCGCCCGGCCGCGCGCGGGGAGCGCCCGCGCCCGGCGGCGCAGCCCAGCGCTCAGAGCGCGATCGCGGCTGCCTTAGCCAAGCTGCAGCCCAAGCGCTGACGGTCGACGGCCGGATGGCCGGCGCGACGCTGCCGGCGACCCGATGCGGTCGTTGGCTCCAACCACGCCCGAGTCATCGACGGCTCGAGCTCGGGGGGCAGTGCGTGTGCCGGTGATGCCGGCTCGGCGCGTCGAAGACTGTGCTGTCGATGAGTCTGCGCAAGGCTTGCTCGAACGCGTTTCGAGGTGCTGCCGCTGTGACCTACAATCGCAGCTTGCGTCCATCTTCTTAAGAGCAGGAAAGGCACGACTGGTTATGACACCGCGGACTTGCACCTTCTCGTTCACCGAGGTTTGACCCCGGCCGCGCCGTCACGTCCCCTTTCCCAGACGAAGCGCGGCTTACCCCCGCGCTTCGTTGCCTTTGGAGATTCCCATGGTTCAGATCACGCTGCCCGACGATTCGGTCAGGTTGTTCGACAACCCGGTCACGGTGGCCCAGGTCGCCACGTCCATCGGCGCCGGCCTGGCCAAGGTGGCCCTGGCTGGCAAGCTGGGGGACCGCGTCGTCGACACCAGCTACCTGATCGAAGCCGACACGCCGCTGTCGATCGTGACGGACAAGGACGCCGACGGGCTGGAACTGATCCGCCACAGCACGGCTCACCTGCTGGCTCATGCGGTCAAGGAGCTGTTCCCTGACGCGCAGGTCACGATCGGCCCGGTGATCGAAAACGGCTTCTACTACGACTTTGCCTACAAGCGCCCGTTCACGCCCGAGGACCTGGCGGCGATCGAGCAGCGCATGGCCGCGCTGGCGAAGAAGGACGAGCCGGTGCTGCGCCGCGTGCTGCCGCGCGACGAAGCGGTGGCCTATTTCAAGGCCATGGGCGAGCACTACAAGGCCGAGATCATTGCCGGCATCCCGGCCGACCAGGACGTGTCGCTGTACCGCGAAGGCAGCTTCGAGGACCTGTGCCGCGGCCCGCACGTGCCCAGCACCGGCAAGCTGCGTCACTTCAAACTGATGAAGGTGGCCGGCGCCTACTGGCGCGGCGACCACCGCAACGAACAACTGCAACGCATCTACGGCACAGCCTGGGCAAGCAAGGACGAACTGCAGAAGTACCTGACGATGCTGGAGCAGGCCGAGCAGCGCGACCACCGCAAGTTGGGCCGCGACCTCGACCTGTTTCATCTCGACGAGCACAGCCCCGGCACGGTGTTCTGGCACCCCAAGGGCTGGACGGTATGGCAGCAGGTCGAGCAGTACATGCGCGGCGTGTACCGCGACAACGGCTACCTCGAGGTCAAGGGTCCGCAGCTCCTTGACCAGGCGCTGTGGGAGAAGACGGGCCACTGGGACAAGTACCGCGACAACATGTTCACGACCGAGTCGGAAAAGCGCGACTACGCGCTCAAGCCGATGAATTGCCCTGGCCACATCCTGATCTTCAAGCAGGGCATCAAGAGCTACCGCGACCTGCCGCTGCGCTATGGCGAGTTCGGCCAGTGCCACCGCAACGAACCCACGGGCGCCCTGCACGGCATCATGCGCGTGCGTGGCTTCACGCAGGATGACGGGCACATCTTCTGCACGCCAGCGCATATCCTCGACGAGTGCGTAGCCTATACGGCGCTGCTGCAGAAGGTCTACGCAGACTTCGGCTTCAGCGAGATCATCTACAAGGTGGCCACGCGGCCGGCCGCTCGCATCGGCTCGGACGCGAGCTGGGACCAGGCCGAACACGCGCTGATGGACAGCCTGCGTCGGTCGGGCTGCGAGTTCGTCATCTCGCCGGGTGAAGGTGCCTTCTACGGCCCGAAGATCGAATACACGCTGAAGGACGCGATCGGGCGCCAGTGGCAATGCGGCACGATGCAGGTTGATTTTTCGATGGCCGAGCGGCTCGACGCGGTCTACGTGGCCGAGTCGGGCGAGCGTCGGCACCCGGTGATGCTGCACCGCGCGATCGTCGGCAGCCTCGAGCGTTTCATCGGCATCCTGATCGAACAGCACGCTGGCGCACTGCCGGTCTGGCTGTCGCCACTGCAGGTGGTGCTGGTCTCGATCACTGACGCGCAGCACGATTACGCCCGAGAGGTGGCGAAAACGTTGCAAAAACAAGGAGTTAGAGTCCAACTCGATTTGCGCAATGAAAAGATCACCTATAAAATCCGGGAGCATTCCTTGCAAAAGGCTCCGTACATCCTGGTCGTAGGCGACAAGGAGAAGGCAAACGGCGCCGTTGCGGTGCGCGCCCGGGGCAATCTCGACCTCGGTGTGATGCCCCTCGCAGACTTCAGCTCGAAGCTCGCTGGTGACATCGCCCACAAGTCGTGAAGGTCACCGGCGCCACTTTTTCTGCGTGAACGTGCCCCAGCTGCCTTCGGGGTGCTACAGGAGTTGAAACCATCGCTACTTTCATGGACCGGCGCGTTCCGAACGTGGAGCGCAAGCACAAGCTCAACCGCGAGATCATGGCGCTTCAGGTGCGCTTGAACGGGGTCGAAAACGAGCCGCTGGGCATCGTGGGCTTGCAAGACGCGCTGCGCATGGCAGGCGAGCTGGACGTGGACCTGGTCGAGATTGCCGCGGCCGCTGACCCTCCGGTTTGCCGCCTGATGGACTACGGCAAGTTCAAGTACCAGGAACAGAAGAAGGCGGCGGAGGCCAAGTCCAAGCAGAAGATCATCGAGGTCAAGGAAGTCAAGTTCCGCCCCGGCACTGACGACGGTGACTACGCGATCAAGATGCGCAACCTGCGCCGCTTCATCGCCGAGGATGGTGACAAGGGCAAGGTCACGCTGCGATTTCGCGGCCGCGAGATCACCCATCAGGACATCGGCATGCGGCTGCTCGAGAAGATCCGCGACGAGCTGGCCGATGTCTCGCTGGTCGAGCACATGCCCAAGCTCGAAGGGCGCCAGATGATCATGGTGCTGGCGCCGAAGAAGAAGAGTTGAACTGATCCGAGATTTCGCTGCCGCGGTCTGGTCACCACGGCAGTGAAAAGAAGCCGTTGCAGGCCAACAAGCACCACAAGTTCTGTGGTCGCCTGCAAGGGTCACTTAGAAGGAGCATTCAATGCCCAAGATGAAGACCAAGAAGAGCGCGGCCAAGCGGTTCCGCGTGCGTCCGGGGGGAACCGTCAAGCGCGGTCAGGCGTTCAAGCGCCACATCCTCACCAAGAAGACGACCAAGAACAAGCGGCACCTGCGTGGTGCGGTCAACGTGCACGAGACCAACATGGGCAGCATCGCCAAGATGCTGCCTTTTGCCGGCCTCTGACACCCCACCCACCGCACAAGGAGCACACACATGCCTCGCGTCAAACGTGG
>JANOJJ010000292.1:0-4951 GCA_031408155.1 Rubrivivax sp. | reverse complement strand
AGTCCGGAAGGACTTGCACGCCTATCGAAGGACTGAGAGCGGACGCCCGTGATCGAAACGCCGCCTCGCGCGGCGTTTCTACATTCAGCCCCCGGTGGGCAGCCCTCCGGGCTTGACCCAGCCCATCGACCAGCTCAGCAGAATGAACAGGAACAAGGCCAGCGACAAGCCCACGCGGACAGCCAACGCGCGTGCCATCCGTCGGTCGGCGCCCTCGCCGTCCTTCGGGCGGCGGAGCATGAACAGCCCGGCGCTCGCCAGCGCGACGAGCACCAGCACGAGCATCAGCACCATCACGATCTTCATTCAGCGAGCGTACTGCATCGTTGCCGCGCAGAGCGGGGCCCCGCCGTGTTGAAGGGCGGCCGCGGCGGGCTCGTGTTGCTGGCCACCTTGATGACCGTGGCAAGCACGGCAACGCTCGGCTGCTGGCAACTCGACCGGGCGGCGCAGAAGACGGCACTGCAGGCCGCCCGCCAGACTCAGGGCCGGCTGCCGGCGCTGGGCGGGGCCGAGTTGGCGCGCGAGGCAACGGCGGCGGCGGCGCAATGGCATCGCCGGGCCACGCTCGAAGGCGCCTGGATGGCCGAGGCCACGGTCTACCTCGAGAACCGGCCGATGAACGGTCGGACAGGCTTCATCGTGGTGACGCCGCTGCTGCTGGACGACGGCCGGGCGGTCGTCGTGCAACGCGGCTGGTTGCCGCGTGACGCCGCCGATCGCGGCCGCATCGCTGCGTATCGCACCGCTGCCGGGCGGGTGCGTGTCAGCGGCCTCATCGCCCCCTCGACGTCGAGGCTCTATGAGCTGGGAACGCCGGCGTCAGGGCTGATCCGGCAGAATCTCGACCTCGCCGCCGTCGCGCTCGAAAGCCGGCGCACGCTGCTGCCGCTGGTGATCGTCGAGGACGAAGCGAACCCGGCACCGACCGACGGGCTGTCCCGCCAATGGCCGCAACCAGCCTCCGACGTACACAAGCATCTTGGCTATGCCTTTCAATGGTTCGGCCTGGGTACCCTGGCCACCACCTTGTATGTCTGGTTCCAACTCATCCACCCCCGACGTCGCGCCGCCCGCTGATCGCCTGCGACGGCTCGAACCCTCCGCGCTGGGGGCCGAGGCCTTGCGCATGACGGTCTATGACCTGGCCTGGCCAGACGTCGGAGCGCAGCAGCGACGCACGACCGTGGGCCGGCTGAAGATGCTGCTCGTGCTGGCGGTCTGCGCGGCACCGGTGATCGCCTCGGTCCTGAGCTACTTCGTCTTCAAGCCCGATGGCCGCAACAACTACGGCAGCCTGATCCAGCCGACACGGTCGATGCCCGCAACGACCCTGCGTCGTCTGGATGGCCAGGCCCTGGCCAGCGCTTCGCTCAAGGGGCAGTGGCTGTTGGTGGCCGTGGGCCCGGCAGTCTGCGACGCGGCCTGCGAGAGCCGGCTCCACGCGCAACGGCAACTGCGAGAAATGCTCGGCCGCGAGCGCGAGCGGCTGGACAAGATCTGGTTCGTCACCGACCAGACCTTGCCTGCGCCCAACCTGCTGGCGGCCTTGCAGGCGCAGCCCGAAGTGACGGTATTGCGTTACGCGCCGTCGGCACTGTCGCAGTGGCTGGCGCCCGAGCCGGGCCATGCACTGGCGGACCATCTGTACCTGATCGACCCGATGGGTGAGTGGATGATGCGGTTCCCGGTCGAATTCGACCCGGCCAAGGTCAAGCGCGATATCGACCGCCTGTTGCGTGCGTCGGCCGCGTGGGATCGCGCCGGGCGTTGACGGGCACGGACCCGGTCATGGGCGCAGGGCTGGCCTTCGCCCCGACCCTGCTGCGGGCACGGGTGGTCGTGTCCGAATCGACCGCTCATGCGGTTCGTCTGCCAACCGGGCTTGCCTAGAATCATGCCGAACATGGCTTCGACAATCGCCGCCCCGGCAAGTGCCGCCACGCGCTGGGCGCAGTACTACACGCTGACCAAGCCGCGGGTGGTGCAACTCATCGTGTTCTGCGCCGCCATCGGCATGCTGCTGGCCGATCCGGGCGTGCCCGATCTGTCGCGGGCGCTGCCGGCGGTCGTGGGCATCTGGCTGGTGGCGGCCGCGGCGGCGGCGTTCAACTGCCTGGTCGAACAGCAGATCGACTCGCGCATGGCGCGCACTGCCTGGCGGCCCACCGCCAAGGGTCAGTTGACCAACTGGCAGACGCTGTTGTTCTCGGCCGCGCTGTGCGCCGCTGGCAGCGCGGTGCTGTGGCTGTGGGTCAACCCGCTGACGATGTGGCTGACCTTCGCCACCTTCGTCGGCTACGCGGTGGTCTACACGGTGGTGCTCAAGCCGCTGACACCGCAGAACATCGTGATCGGCGGTGCTGCTGGCGCCATGCCGCCGGTGCTGGGCTGGGCAGCGATGACGGGCGACGTCGGCCCCGAGGCCCTGATGCTGTGCCTGATCATCTTCCTGTGGACGCCGCCGCACTTCTGGGCCCTGGCCCTGTACCGCGCCGAAGACTACCGCCGGGCGGGCCTGCCGATGCTGCCGGTCACGCACGGCTCCGAGTTCACGCGGCTGCAGTTGCTGCTGTACACGCTGGTGCTTTTCGCTGCCACACTGCTGCCTTTCGTCTACCGCATGAGCGGCTGGATCTATTTGGCTGCGGCCGTGCTGTTGGGCTTGCGCTTCATTGACTACGCCTTGCGCCTGAGGCGCGTATACAGCGACGCCCTGGCGCGGCAGACCTTCCGCTTTTCGATCTGGCATCTGTCGCTGCTGTTTGCCGCGCTGCTGCTCGACCACTACCTGGCACCATGGCTGCATCGACTCGTCGCCTGATCCTGATCGCCGCAACGGCGGCCCTGCTTGCGGGCTGCGACCGTCCTGGCGAGACCCCGCGCCCGTCGTTCAACGCGGTCGACATCAGCGGTGCCGACTACGCCAAGGAACTGAACCTTTCCGACGCCGATGGCCGCGCACGCACGCTGGCCGACTTCAAGGGCAAGGTGACCGTGATCTTCTTCGGCTACACCCAATGCCCGGATGTCTGCCCGAGCACTCTGGCCGAGTTGGCGCAGGCGCGCAAGCTGCTGGGCGCCGACGGGGCACGGGTGCAAGGCGTATTCGTCACCATCGACCCCGAGCGCGACACGGCCGAGATACTCAAGGCCTATGTCGGCAGCTTCGGTGACGACTTGGTGGCGCTGCGCGGCAGCGCCGACGAAGTCAGGGCCGCGGCCAGACAGTTCAAGGTCTTCTTCGCCAAGGTGCCGGGCAAGACCGACGGCAGCTACACGATGGACCACACGGCTGGATCCTATGTGCTGGATGGCGCAGGTCGGGTGCGGCTGTTCACGCGCTACGGCGTGGGCGCCCCGGCGCTGGCAGCCGACCTGAAGCTGCTGCTGGCGGAAACGGCCTGATCGGCTCCGGCGTCGCCGTCCTCGTCAGGCGCTGACGGTTTCCAGCGCCTTGCGCATCTTCTTCATCGCCGCCACTTCGATCTGGCGGATGCGTTCTGCCGATACGCCGTAGTCGGCGGCCAACTCGTGCAGCGTCATGCCGCCTGACGAGTCGTCGTTGACCTTGAGCCAGCGCTCCTCGACGATGCGCCGGCTGCGCGTGTCGAGCGCGGCCAGCGCATGCTGGATTCCGTCGCTGGACAGCCAATCGCGACGGCGCGCTTCGAGCGCACGGGTGGGCTCGTGCGTGTCGTCGGCCAGGTAGGCGATCGGCGCGTAGCTCTCTTCGCCGTCATCGGTCTGCGGTTCGAGCGCCACGTCGCCGCCGGCCATGCGGGTTTCCATCTCGATCACTTCGGCCGGCTTGACATTCAGTTCGCGCGCCACGGTGTCGACTTCGGCCGGCGTGAGGGTATTGCGGTGCGTGTCTGCGTCGGCGGCATCGCCCTTCATGCCTTGCTTCATCGAACGCAGGTTGAAGAACAGCTTGCGCTGGGCTTTGGTCGTCGCGACCTTGACCATGCGCCAGTTCTTCAGGATGTATTCGTGGATCTCGGCCTTGATCCAGTGCATCGCGTAGCTGACCAGGCGCACGCCCTGCTCGGGGTCGAAGCGCTTGACGGCCTTCATCAAGCCGACGTTGCCTTCCTGGATCAGGTCGCCCTGCGGCAGGCCGTAGCCCATGTACTGGCGTGAGATCGACACCACCAGGCGCAGGTGCGACAACACCAACTGGCCGGCGGCTTCGATGTCACCGTGGTCGCGCAGGCGACGGCCGAGCGAGGTCTCCTCGGCCTGCGTGAGCATCGGCAAGCGGTTGACAGCCGTGATGTACGCGTCGAGGTTGCCCAACGCGGGCACCACGGCCCAGGGGTTGGTGACGGACAGGGCGGTGGTCGAAGTCTGATTCATGGGGTCTGGGACTAAGAGGTGAATCCAAAGTTCCCAGAATATTAGCACTCACTGACGAAGAGTGCTGATCGCCGAAAAGACCTTTGATTGACCACAAGCACTCGATCAGCGGGCACTCACATCAGAACCGGTTAAGGCGGGCCGACGGTTGCCTCAGCTGCCTGCGCTTACCCGCTCTGCAAGCGCCTGCCCTATCGCCGAGGTGCTGGCGGTGCCGCCCAGGTCGGGCGTGCGCGGGCCGTCGCGCAGCACGGCTTCGATGGCGCGCAGGATCGCGTCGTGTGCGTCGCGGTGGCCCAGGAAGTCGAGCATCATCGCCGCGCTCCAGATCATCGCCACCGGGTTGGCGATGTTCTTGCCGTAGATGTCGGGCGCAGAACCGTGCACCGGCTCGAACAGGCTCGGGAATTTGCGCTCGGGGTTGAGGTTGGCGCTCGGCGCGATGCCGATCGTGCCGGTGCAGGCCGGCCCCAGGTCGGACAGGATGTCGCCGAACAGGTTGGTGGCGGCGACCACGTCGAAGCGCTGCGGCTGCAGCACGAAGCGAGCGGCCAGGATGTCGATGTGCTGCTTGTCCCAGCTGATGTCGGGG
>JANOJJ010000251.1:0-4565 GCA_031408155.1 Rubrivivax sp. | reverse complement strand
TGCCATTGACGGCCCAACCGCTTCTGGCAAGGCCAGCAGGTAGCTCTCGGCGATCACGTCGTCCATGAAGAAGGTCTGCGCCACCGGGCCGGGATCGGCCAGACCGGTGGTCTCGATGACCACCCGGTCGAAGAACAGTTCGCCCTTGCGGCGCTTTTCGGCCAGTTCGGTCAGCGTGCTGCGCAGGTCCTCGCGGATGGTGCAGCAGACGCAGCCGTTGCTCATCTGAATGATCTGCTCGTTGCTTTCGGCCACGAGGATGTCGTTGTCGATGTTCTCCTCGCCGAATTCGTTCTCGATCACCGCGATCTTCTGGCCGTGAGCCTCTCTGAGTACGCGCTTGAGCAGCGTCGTCTTGCCGCTGCCCAGGAAGCCGGTAAGGATGGTGGCGGGGATGAGGCCGGTGGTCATGGTCGTTTGGAGCCGAGTGCGTGCTGGATGGAAGCCCAGGCAGATGAGGGCGCCGGACTGTGGGACAAGCCCCCCGGTGTGTCAAGCCCGACTACCCGGTCGATCGAGTCGTGCCCGCGCATAACGGCTGCGGTATTCTTGTTCGATCGCCACTGCCGACACTGCCGTGTCAGACCCACACCCGAATCGGCCACCGCGCGCTGCTGCTGCCGCGACCGACAAGCGGTCGTTCTTCGAGCGCCTGGTCGAATTCATCACGCCCGGGCCCGACAGCAAGGCCGAACTGCTCAGGACCCTGGCCGACGCCGAGCAGCGCGAGCTGATCGAGCCCGAATCGCGGCTGATGCTCGAAGGCGTGCTGCGCATGGCCGACATGACCGCTGGCGACGTGATGGTGGCCGCGCCGCACATGGATCAGCTGGACATCGGGGCCGACTACGAGACGCTGCTGGGCAGCGTGATCCAGACTGCGCATTCGCGTTTTCCGGTCTACGAGGGCCAACGTGAAAACGTGATCGGCATCCTGATGGCAAAGGACCTGCTGAAGCTGCAGCGCGCGCCCGAGCTCAACCTGCGCACGCTGCTGCGGCCGGCGGTCTTCGTGCCCGAGAGCAAGCGGCTGAACGAGCTGCTGCGTGATTTCCGCTCCAACCGCAACCACCTGGCGATCGTGATCGACGAGTTCGGCAACACCGCCGGCCTGATCACCATCGAAGACGTGCTGGAGGAGATCGTCGGCGAGATCGAGGACGAGTTCGACGACGACGCGGTCGAAAACGGCATCTACACGCTGGCCGACGGCACCCACCGCGTGGCCGGCGATGTGAGCATCGAGGCCGTCAACCACGCCTTCGCGGCCTCGCTGCCGGCCGACGACTTCGACACCATCGGAGGTCTGGTGGCCCAGCACTGGGGCCGGGTGCCGCGCCGGGGCGAGGTGGTCCACTGCGGCGGCCTGCAGTTCACCGTGATGCTCACGCGAGGCGGTGCGGTGCGCTGGTTCCGCGTCGAGCGCCGCCGCGCCGACGACGGCATGGCCACTTGAGCCCGCCTGGCCCGGCCCGTCGGCTGGCGGCCTGGGAGGCGCCGGGGCTGGCAGCACTGGGTGCGCTGCAGACGCTGGCATTCGTGCTCACGTCGGCCTGGTGGCTGCCGTTGCTGTGCATCGCCGTGCTGGCGCACTGCCTCGGCACGGCCGGCAGCGCTCGCCGCGCCGCCTGGCTGGGTTGGTGCTTCGGCGCGACGTGGCTGGCGGCGGGTACCTGGTGGCTCTTTATCAGCATGTACCGCTATGGCCAGCTGCCGGCCTGGCTGGCGGCCTTGGCCGTCGGCGCGCTGGCGGCACTGCTGTCACTGTATCTGGCACTGGCCGCGGCGCTGTACCGCCACTGGCGCCGCGGCGGCTGGATGGACGGGCCGCTGTTTGCCGCTTGCTGGCTGCTGGCCGAACTGGCGCGAGGCCTGATCCTGACCGGCTTTCCGTGGCTGGCCAGCGGATACTCCCAGGTCGACGGCCCGCTGGCGTCGCTGGCGCCCTGGGTCGGCGTGTACGGCATCGGCGCGGTGCTGGCCCTGCTGGCGGCGCTGCTGGCGCGAGCGCCGGCGGCCCCTGGCAGCGCTCGCCTGGCCGGCCCAACCGCGGTGGCTCTGGTGCTGGTGGGCGCGGCCTGGCTCGGACCTGGCGATCACACGACGCCGGGGCAGACCTTGAACGTGCAACTGCTGCAGCCCAACGTCGCCCAGGACGAGAAGTTCGCTGCCGAACGCATGCCCGACACCTTGCAGTGGGTGGCCGCGCGCCTGCTCTCGACGCGCGCCGACCTGGTGGTGGCACCCGAGACCGCGGTGCCGCTGCTGCCGACCGATCTGCAAGCCTTGGCGCCGGGTTACTGGCAGGCGTTGCAGCAACGCTTCGCGCAGGGCTCGCAGGCGGCGCTGATCGGGGTCCCGCTGGGGGACATGGAGCGCGGCTACACCAATTCGGTGGCCGGTCTGTCGACGGCGGCCGCATTGCTCCCCGGCGGCCAGTACCGCTACGACAAGATGCACCTGGTGCCCTTCGGCGAGTTCATCCCCTGGGGCTTCCGCTGGTTCACTGAACTGATGCGCATCCCACTCGGCGACTTCAGCCGCGGCATGCCGGCAGCGCCGTCGTTCGACGTGCAGGGCGAACGCGCGGCGCCCAACATCTGCTACGAAGACCTGTTCGGCGAGGAGTTGGCGCAGCGTTTCGCCGACCCTGCACGCGCGCCCACGCTGTTCGTCAACGTCAGCAACATCGGCTGGTTCGGCAACACGATCGCGGTCGACCAGCACCTGGTGATTTCGCGCCTGCGTGCGCTCGAGTTCCAGCGCCCGATGGTGCGCGCCACCAACACCGGCGCCAGCGCGATCGTCGACCACCGCGGCCAGGTGAAGGCGCGGCTGCCGGCCTTCCAGCAGGCTGTGCTCGACGGCCAGGTGCAGGGCCGCAGCGGCTTGACGCCGTTTGCCTGGTGGGCGTCGCGTTTCGGCCCGTGGCCGCTGATCGCGCTGGCGCTTGCGGTCTGCGCTGGCGCGGTACTGATCGGCCGGCGCGCAGCGGGCGGCCCGTAAAATCAAGGGTTTCCGTCGACCGACACGCGCACACCATGCTGACCTTCCAGCAGATCATCCTCGAGCTGCAGTCCTATTGGGACGCCCAGGGTTGTGCCCTGCTGCAACCGTACGACATGGAAGTCGGCGCCGGCACCAGCCACACCGCCACCTTTTTGCGCGCGCTCGGCCCCGAGCCCTGGAAGGCCGCCTACGTGCAGCCCAGCCGCCGCCCGAAGGACGGCCGCTACGGCGACAACCCGAACCGCCTGCAGCATTACTACCAGTTCCAGGTGGTGTTGAAACCTGCACCGTCCAACATCCTCGAGCTCTACCTGGGCTCGCTGCAAGCGCTCGGCTTCGACCTCACGGTCAACGACGTGCGTTTCGTCGAGGACGACTGGGAGAACCCCACGCTGGGCGCCTGGGGACTGGGCTGGGAGGTCTGGCTCAACGGCATGGAGGTGACGCAGTTCACCTACTTCCAGCAGGTGGGCGGCATCGACTGCAAACCGATCACCGGTGAAATCACCTACGGCCTGGAACGGCTGGCGATGTACCTGCAGGGCGTGGACAGCGTCTACGACCTGACCTGGACCGATACCCTGACCTACGGCGACGTCTACCACCAGAACGAGGTCGAGCAGAGCACCTACAACTTCGAACACAGCAATGTCGAGTTCCTGCTCGCCGCGTTTGCCAGCCACGAGGCGCAGGCGAAGTACCTGATGGCGCAGAGCCTTGCGCTGCCGGCCTACGAGCAGGTGCTCAAGGCCGGCCACAGCTTCAACCTGCTGGACGCGCGCGGCGCGATCAGCGTGACCGAACGCGCCGCCTACATCGGGCGCATCCGCAGTATCTCGCGCGAGGTCGCGAAGAGCTACCTCGCGAGCCGGGCCCGGCTCGGCTTCCCGATGGCGCAGCGCGAGAGGGCCAGCGAGGCCACTGCCCAACTGGTGGCGCAGGTGCTCACCACCGGATCCATCGTCGCGGCTACACTGCCGTAGATTCACGTATCTACATTGGAGGATCGCATGCGAGCACTCGACTTGCCGGTAGCGCGCTGGGGCAACGGCCTCGCGGTGCGCATCCCCGCCCCGGTGGCGCGCGAACTCGGGGTGATCGAGGGTTCGGTGATCCAGGCCGAAGTGGTCGGCCCGGCACAGTTGCGCCTGGCGAGCGGGAAGCCGTTCGACCGAACCGCGTTTCTCGATCGGCTCGACCGCCTGCACGCGCGCATGCCGATGACCGAGCCGGTGGCCGAGACCCTGCGCCGCGATGCCCGCTACTGAATCCGCCGCGCCGGCCCGGGTGTATGTCGATACCAGCGCGCTGGTTGCACTGGTGACCTGCGAGCCCTCGACCGCCTCGCTCAAGGCCTGGTTGCGCGGCCATGCCGGGCAGGCGCTGGTCAGCGCCGACTGGTGCGTGCCCGAGGTGGCGAGTGCGCTCTCGATCAAGGTCCGAACCGGTCAGCTCGAGGCCGGTATCGCCGACGAAGCCTGGAGCGAATTCGGCGCCGCCTGCGACGGCCTTCTGGACCTCACGCCGGTAGCGCCGGCCGACTTCTCGCTCGCGGC
>JANOJJ010000236.1:0-22274 GCA_031408155.1 Rubrivivax sp. | reverse complement strand
AGAAGTTCAGCACCGACACCACGCTCGGGTGGCTGATCTGGGCCAGCGAACGGCCTTCTTCGAAAAAGCTCTTCAGGCCCAGGCGGTACAGTGGCTGCTTGTCGGGCTTGACGCGTGGCGTCAGCTCGCCGGGCGAACGCTCGGCCAGCGACGACGGCAGGTATTCCTTGATGGCCACCAGTTGCTGGTTCTCGCCTTCGGCCAGGTACACCACCCCGAACCCGCCGGCGGCGAGCTTCTTGACAATCTGGTAACCCCCCACCACCGTGCCCGACGGCAACGGGGCGGGTTTGGGCTTTGACATAATCTTTTGACTGTATTTTTTGACAGATCTTCGATGCCAGTTTATAGCATGACGGGTTTCGCCACTGCGGCCTGCGATGCCCCGTCTGCACCGGGTGTAGGCACGGCTTCGGTAAGCGCCGAGTTGCGCTCCGTGAACGGTCGATTCCTCGACCTGGGCCTGCGCTTGCCGGACGAGTTGCGGGGCCTCGAACCGGCGCTGCGCGAGTTGATCGGGGGCGCCGTCCGACGCGGCAAGCTCGAGCTGCGCATGGCTACCCAGCAGGGCGAGCCCGACGCCTGGCCGTCGCCCAGCACCGAGCAGCTCAGCAAGCTGTCGCGCCTGGAGTCGCACGTCCAGGGCTGGCTGCCCCAGGCCCGCGGCCTTTCGGTCAACGAAGTGCTGCAGTGGTGCCGCGGCGGCATTGGCGCCGTGCGCCTGGACGACACTGCACTCGAAGCCGCGCGCCGTTGCGTGGCCGGCCTGCGCGAGGCGCGTGAACGTGAAGGCGGACGCCTTGCAGCGATGCTGCTCGACCGCGTCGTGCAGCTGCGCGAATTGGCCCTGCGTGCCGGGCCGCTGGTGCCGCAGGTGGTGCAGCGCCAGCAGCAGCGCTTTCTCGAACGCTGGCATGAAGCGCTGGGCAGTGCCCAAGCCGCACAGAACCTGCCCGTGCAGGCGCTGCAGGAGCGCGCCCTGAATGAAGCTGCGGCCTTCGCGATCCGCATCGACGTGTCCGAGGAGTTGACCCGCCTGGCGTCGCACCTGGACGAGATCGAGCGCCTGCTCGGGGCTGGAGGCGAGCTCGGTAAACGCCTGGATTTCCTGATTCAGGAGTTGCAGCGCGAAGCCAATACGCTGGGTTCGAAGTCGGCTGCGCTGGAGCTGACCACGATCTCGGTAGAGATGAAGGTGCTGGTCGAGCAGATGCGCGAGCAGGTGCAGAACATAGAGTAGGGTTTCAGGGCATCCGATGTCACCCACAAACGGCCGCAAACCCAGTGTTTATGCGGGTTTCGCGACGGGGCCAGCGCCGCGCTGCCAAGGGCTGTGGACGCAGGCAACGACGGGGTGGACGGGTTCGGCATGCGCAGCCTGCTTCACCAGGGAAGGTTGTTCTCGCCCACGGTGAGCAAGCGGCGCCGCAACGCCAGCGCGTCGAATCGAACCCTCTGCGGCTGGGGCGCGGCGCGCGCCGGGGTGTCCGGGGTCTTCTACCGGCGCCGATTCAGTGCCAACATCGCGCCCCATGTCACCCGGGTTCAGCTTCGATCAGTTGTACGTGATTTCCGATCTGCATCTCGGCGGGGCGCCGGGACATCAGATCTTCGGCTCGACGCGGGAGCTGAAATGGTTGATCGTCGAACTCGCGAAGCAAGACCCGACGCAGCGCCTGGCGCTGGTCATCAACGGCGACTTCGTCGACTTCCTGGCCGAACCCGAGGCACGCCACTTCGATCCCCACCATGCGGTGGACAAGCTCGATCGGATCGCGACCCAGGACCCGGCCTTCGAGCCCGTGTTCGCGGCCCTGCGGCAGTTTCTGCGCACGCCCAACCGGCACCTGATCATCAACCTGGGCAACCACGACATCGAGCTGGCGCTGCCGTGGGTCCGGCGACGCTTGCTGTCGCTGCTGCTCGACGCCCGGCCGCCGCAGCCGGCTGGCGATGCGCGGCGCCTGCATCTGGTCACCGACGGCACCGGCGTGCTGTGCGAGGTCGGGGGGCGCAGCGTGCTGTGCGTGCACGGCAACGAGGTCGACCGCTGGAATCCGGTGGACTTCGAGCGCCTGCGCGAGATTGCACGCGACCTGCAACTCGGCCGTCCGGTCGTGCCGTGGATCCCGAACGCGGGCTCGCGCATGGTGGTCGACCTGATGAACGACGTGAAGCAGACCTACCCCTTCGTCGATCTGCTCAAGCCCGAGACCGGCGCCGTCGGCCGCGTGCTGGCCGCCTGCGCCGGCGGCAGCCTGCTCTCGCTCGAGCGCGTGAGCAACGCCGGCGTCACCTTCGGCAGCCGATTCGCCGCCAGCCTGAGCAAGCCGCGCGGCATGCTGGGCGCCGACGACAACCCGGCGGGCGCGCCTGGCGCCAGCGTGCCGCGCCAGGCGTTGCCCGTCGCGCCCGATCGAAAGGCGGCGGCGGCCGAACTGCTGGCCCGGATCGAGATCGCCAACGCCAATGGCGTCGACCCCTTGATGCTGGTCGAAGGGCGCGAGGGCGAGACGCTCGGCGACCTGGGCGCGGTCTGGGGCTGGATCAAGGGCGACACCGATGCCGAGGTCTTGCGCGAGGCTCTTGACGGCCTCGACCGCGATCCCAGCTTTGTCCTGCACGAGTATGACGACACGGCACGCCTGCTCGACGAGACGATCACGCGCGAGGTGGACTTTCTGGTCGCCGGCCACACCCATTTGCAGCGCGCGCGCAGGCGCATGTTCGGCCGCGGCGTGAACTTCAACAGCGGCACCTGGGCGCGCCTGCTCTGCATCACGCCAGCCGTGCGCCAGGATCCGGTGGCCTTCGCGCAACTGTTCGCGCTGCTCAAACAGGGCAGCGTCGATGCGCTGGAGAAGATCCCGGGCGGCGCCGTCTTCAGGCACAACACCGTGGTCGAGATCAAGGCGGTTGCGGCTGGTGCCAGCGGCAGGCTGCTGAACATCGTCGCCGACGGCGACCTCGACGAACTGGCCGTCAAGGCCAGCGAGTTCACGCTCGGCGCGGAGTCCTGATGCGCACCATCACACTCGAACTGGTGCGCCATGGGCCACCGCACAACCAGTTGCTGTCACCGCTGACGGCCTACCTGGCCCTGTGCGAGAACCACCCGGCAGTGTCGTGGAAGGTGCCGGTCGAGCACAACCAGATGCTGTATCGCCTGCGCGCGCTGAGCTACCGCATGGGCAATGAGCCGCGCGAGTTTCAAGTCATCGACACCGCGCGCCTGCTGGGCGACCTGCTGGGCGCCATCCCGGGGCTCACGGCCGACCTCAACCGCCAGAGCGCTGCCGCCGCTGGCCGCGCCGCCGATGACGGCTGCGATCTGGTGACGCACCTGCAGCTGATCCTGTCGGCCAGCGAACTGGCCTTGCTGCCGTTCGAGCTGGCGACGGCGCCGCCGGGCTTTCCAGGCACCGGACAGCCGCTGTCGCTGCAGGCCCAGCAGCCGATCTGCCTGACGCGCGGCACGCGCCGCGTGCCCGATGACGTCAAGCTGTGGCCGCGCCGACCTTGCGTGCTGTTCGCCTATGCCTCGCCGCCGGGCCTGGAGCCGGTGCCCTTCGAGGCCCACGCGCTGGCGCTACGGCAGGCCTTCGAGCCCTGGCTCGTGCTGCCGCAGGACGCTGATGCGGTCGAGCGATCCAGCGCCGTGGCGCGCACGATGTCGGTCCTGCCCGAAGCCACGGTGGCCACGCTCGAGCAAGCCTGCGCCAGCGGACGCTACACCCACGTGCACCTGCTGGCGCATGGCGTCGAGATCCACAACGACTACGACACCCGCTACGGCCTGGCGCTGCACTCCGACAGCGATCCGTCGGGCCGGGAGGTGGTGTCGGGCGAACGGTTGGCCAGCATCCTGCGGGCGCGCAAGACCGATGAGGCCGGTTGTTTCATCCGCCCCACGGTGGTCACGCTGGCCAGTTGCAACGCCGCCAATGTGGGCAGCGTCACGGGCGTCGGGGCCAGCATCGGCCATGCCCTGCATGAGGCCGGGGTGCCGCTGGTGGTGGCGAGCCAGTTCCCGCTGTCGTACGGTGGCTCGGTGATGCTGGTGCAAGAGCTCTACGGCGGCTTGCTGTGGGGCGAAGACCCGCGCAAGTTGCTGGTCGGCCTGCGGCGCCGCCTGCACGCGCGCTTCAGCGACCGCCACGACTGGGCCAGCCTGGCGGCCTATGCGAGCCTGCCGCCGAGCTTCGACAAGCAGCTTGCCAACGCCAGCATCCAGCGAGCGATGGAAAGCATCGACAGTGCACTCGGTGTCGCCGATCGCGTGCTGCTGCGCTTCTCTGACCGGGAGCGCAGCCGCTTCAGCACAGAAAAGCTGGGCACGCAGGCGCTGCTCGACCAGGCACTGCAGCAGGTGGGCGTGGCGCGCGGCCGGCTCGAGCAGGCGATGAAGAGCTACCCCAGCGAGTCGGCGCGCATCCTGGCCCAGCTCGCCAGCACCGACAAGCGCGAGGCGCAGCTGAACTTCCAGAAGCGCAAGCTGCCCCTGCTGGCGGGCGTGACGCGCGAGACCATCGATCGCATGGTGGTCGAAGGCCTGGAGCGCGCCCGCGCCCTGTACTGGGACGCCTACGTGGCCAAACGCGATGCACCGTGGACGCTGGTGCAATACCTGTCGCTGACGCTGGTACTGCAAGAGATGGGGCGGCTGCCGCGGCCCTTGCCGCGTGCCGACCAGGACACCTTGTCGCTGTGGCGGACGGCCGAGGTGCAGTCGCGCCACGATGCCGAGAACGGCACTGCGGACGACCGCGCCTGGGCCTATGGCAACCTGGCCGAGCTGTACCTGATTGCACCGTTGCTGGTCGATGGCCCTGCCGCGGCGGCAAGCAACGCAGCCCACCAGGCGGCCGCGATCGACGCCGCCGGACGCGTTCTCGCGTTGACCAGGCCGTCATCGTTCCAGGTCTTCTCGACGCGGCGCCAGGTGCTGCGCTACCTGGAGTGGTTCAACGACCTGTGGCTGGTGCTGCCGGTGAACGCTGGCGCACCGGATCCGCGTGCGCTTGTCAAGGAGCAGGTGCGCAAGGTGGCCGAAGAACTCAGCAATGCCTTGCCTGCCGCCGCTCAACCCGATTGGGACTACTGAGACCCATCGTTCGACCGTTGCGGTCGGGCTTTGCTCGACCCACCACCCCCCGTTCAGCGTTATGCCATCACCTCCCCTGCCCGACGAGTTGCGCCGTATCGGCGACCTGACAAGAGCGCACTACGCGCAAGACCCGGCCGGCTTCTGGGCTGCGACGCGCGAGCACGATGTCAGCCAGAACACCGCTGCCCTGCTGCGCCACCTACAGGGGCCGCCGCCGCACGACATCCTCGACCTGGGCTGCGGACCGGGCCGGGACCTGAAAACGTTCAGTCAACTCGGGCATCGGGTGGTCGGCCTGGACGGCACGCCGGCCTTCGTCGCCATGGCGCACAGCCACAGCGGTTGCGAGGTCTGGCAGCAGGACTTGCTGGCGCTCGATCTGCCACCCTCGCGCTTCGACGGCATCTACGCCAACGCCGTGCTGTTCCATGTGCCCACGCGTGCGCTGCCGCGGGTGCTGGGTGAGTTGCACGCCGCCTTGCGCGCGCGCGGCGTGCTGTTCGTGTCCAACCCGCGTGGCGACGATCAGGAAGGCTGGCAGCAGGACCGTTATGGTGTCTGGCACTCGCTCGACGGTTGGCGCCGCTTCATGCAGGCGGCGGGCTTCGACGAACTCGAGCACTACCATCGCCCGGCCGGACTGCCGCTCGAGCGCCAGCCCTGGCTGGCCACGGTGTGGCGGCGCGGGGTGCAGGCCCATGACCGGACCGGCGCGCCGTCGACCTGAGGTTTGAGCGCCGGCGCGATACTCCGGCGCGGCAGGTGTTTGCTCACTCTGAAGGCATGCACGATGGAGTTCAAGGACTACTACAAGGTGCTCGGCGTCGAGCGCTCGGCCAGCGACGATGAGATCAAGAAGGCCTTTCGTCGGCTGGCGCGCAAGCATCACCCGGACATCAACAAGGCGCCGCAAGCCGCGGCACGGATGCAAGAGCTCAACGAGGCGCACGAAGTCCTGCGCGACAAGGAGCGCCGCGCCGCTTACGACAACGTGGGCCAGGGCGTGCAGGGCGGCCAGCCGTTCCAGCCCCCGCCCGGTTGGGACAGCGGCTACGAATTCAGCGGCGCGCCCGCAGGCTTCGGCGATGGAGCCGACCACAGTGCCTTCTTCGAAGCCTTGTTCGGCGCCGCCCGGCGCGGCGCTTCGCGCGCTCAGCCGGGTCACGGCTCCGATCGAGCGCATGCAACGCGCGGACAGGACCATCACGCCAAGATCGTGGTGCCGCTCGAAGACGCCTTCCACGGCGCGACGCGTGCGATCACGCTGCACAGCCCCGAGCTGAACGCGACCGGCAACGTGGCGCTGCACGAACGCACGCTGCAGGTGTCGATCCCGAAAGGCATCCGCGCCGGGCAGCAGATCCGCCTGAGCGGCCAGGGCTCGCCGGGCTTTGGCGATGGGGCGCGCGGTGACCTCTACCTGGAGGTGGAGTTCGCGCCGCACCCGCGCTGGCGGGTCGACGGGCGCGACCTGTATTTCACGCTGCGGGTGGCGCCATGGGAGGCCGCGCTCGGTGCAGCGGTGAACGTGCCCACGCCCGACGGCATGGTCGAGATGAACGTGCCCGCGGGGTCGCAGACCGGGCGCAAGCTGCGCCTGCGCGGGCGCGGCATCCCGGGCAGCATCGCAGGCGACTTCTACGTGCTGCTGGAACTGGTGCTGCCGCCGGCGAACGACGACAAGGCGCGCGCCGTGTACCGCCAGCTGGCCCATGACCTGGCCTTCGACCCCCGTGCCAACCTGGGAGCCGACGCATGAACACGACTTCGATCACCATCGGCGTGTGCCTGACCGACGAGCACGCACTCGAGCTCGAGGCCTTTGCCAACGCCTGCGGCACCGAGGCCGACTTCGTCCGCCTGCTGGTCGACGAAGGACTGGTGCAACCGCTGGTCGACCGACCGGCCTGGCGCTTCGGCGGTGAGGAGATCGCCCGCGTGCGACGCATCTGCCGCCTGCAGCGCGACTTCGAGGCCAATCTGCAAAGCGTGGCCGTGATGCTCGACCTGATGAGCGAGATCGAGCGTTTGCGCTCGCGGCTGCAACGCGCGGGCATCGAAGCGTCGTGAGCGCAGCAATAGCCACGCGCAAGGGGCCAGTCCCGCCCGGTCCTGCGGCACCCGATTCCTAGAATGCCCCGATGGCCGAACGACTGACGCAACTGAGCTACGACTCGCTGCCGCCGCAGGTGCGGCCGCTGGCCGACGACATCCTCAAGGTGTCGAGCGCCGCCCTGGGTGGACCGTACAACGCCTTGCTGCGCAGCCCGGACATGGCGCGGCGCTGCTTTGACCTGCTGGACTACCTGCGCTTTCGCACCACGGTCGACAAACGGCTCAACGAGTTCGCGATCCTGATCCAGGCCCGGCTGTCCAACGCGCAGTACGAGTGGTGGGCGCACGAGCCGATCGCGCGCCGCGCCGGCCTGTCGGACCCGGTGCTGGCCGACCTGCGTGCATGCCGCCGCCCGACCTTGATGCGCGAGGACGAGCGTCTGGTCTACGATTTCTGCATCCAGCTGAGCCTGAACCACCGGGTGCCCGACCAGCTGTGGCAAGAGACCATCGGCACCCTGGGTGAACAGTCGGTGATCGACCTGACCGTGCTGGCCGGCACCTACCTGATGGTATCGATGCTGCTCAATGCCACCCAGGTCGGCATCCCTGGCGGCGGGGCCGAGCCGCTGCAGGTGCTCGACCCGCTCGAGATCCGCCACCGCCTGCTGGCCTGAGAGGCTGAGATCGGCAAAGCGTGCACAACGTCATGCATCGCCGCATGCCCGCCTGAAATATTCAGTTACATTGCAAGCACGCGAGGACGTTTCTCGCGGCGGTGACCGCAAGGCCACTTCAGCAAACCCGATGAAAGTCGGGGACGCAAAGCTTCCGGGCTAACGACGAAAACTCGTCCATGCCAGCGGGGCCGCCAACCAGACAGGGCAGACCCCTTTTGGTTGCGTCCAGCAGCTTTGTGTGCCCTTCATTCTTGCAATGGAGCACGCAAATGACTTCACTTCATTCAGGCCCGGCAGCGACAGGCACAGCCCTCGTCGCGCCGACTGTGTCCGTTGGTCAAGGCAAGGCAAGCAAGCTGCGCCGCGCCATCGCCCCCCGCCCTGAGCGCATGGCCTTTGCCAAGGTCGCATGGCCCGTGGCAAGGTCGCCTGGGACAGTGACGACTGAGCCGCTGGGTCTGACTCTGCCAACCGGCCACGAGCCCGCGCTCGACCCAGCGTCGACGCGACATGCGCCAACAGGCGCAGGGTTCGCGCGGGCCACTGCGCTCGAAGTCTGCTCGGCTCGCGCCTGAGGTCGCGGCATTGCACTCATAACCGAGCGCGTGCGCGGACCCCGCCGGCCGGGACTCGGCCCTCGCGCTTCGAACGTGTTTTAGACCTCACCAGACTGTCCTGAGATGAATCCTTCACTGCGCGCATGCGTCGCTCATTTGCTGTCCTTGCTGTCCTTGCTGTCCTTGCTGTCCTTGTTGGGCTTTGCTGCCCCCAGCCAGGCCGCCGTCCAAAAAACCAGCTGGGCATGCTGGCTGCATGATGACGGCGTACAGGCGGTCTGCAAGGTGCTCGGAGCTGCGGACGAGAGTCGTCTGCCGCATGTCACGCCCGACCTCCAACGGGCGCGAGCGCAGACCCCTCGTGAGTTCCTTCAAGTCATCCGTGAGCGACCAGCCGACATGCAGGGCCAACAGGTCTTCGTGCCCCTGCACACCGTACCCGGCGACGAACTTTCGGTTGAGTTGCTCGTCAAGGCCGTGCTCTGCGGCTCGATGGCCAATTGCGACGCCCGCTATCAACACGACATGAGCAAGTTGTTCGCGCACACACCCGAGCTCTTCGTCGACATGAACGACCTGCTGTGGGAAGGTCGACCCGTGTGAGTCAGGCGCTGCGGTGCCCGAGCAAGCAGCGGCACGCCACCTCGCCCGGCAACCGGTGCCTGCGCGACGGCGAATGCAGGTCGCTGAGCGTCAGGCGTCGGGCCGATGCCGGCGTCGCCACAGCCGCCACGCCTGCGCGCCGCACAGTAGCGCAAAGGCCAGCGCCAGCAGGCAGAAACCCGCTTCGGTGCCCACCTGCTGGCTGACCACGCCACCGCCGATCGCGCCGACCACGCCACCGGCAGTGGGCGCCAGCGAGGTCAGTCCGCCGACGCGCCCGCGGCCATGTTGCAGCATCAGCTCGGCAAAGCGCGCGGTGCTGGTCAGCCCTTGCAGGCCCACGCCCAAGCCCATCAGCGCAGCGCCCAGCCACAGTGCGGCCGGGCCCCGGCCGAGCCCGAACAGCAGGCTCTGCGCCAGCAACAGGCCGAAGGCCAGCAGGTAATGCCGGTCTTCATGCCGGCGCGACAGCCAGGCCCCACCGACGAACAGCGTGATCACGTAGAGCGCGCCCTGCAGCGTGACCAACCCGGCTGCCGCCTGCAGCGGCATGCCGAAGCGGCGCACCGCCAGCACGAGCGAAAACACCACGAAGTAGGCTACCGCCATCTGCGTCAGGCCGTCGATGGCCATCGTGCGCCGCATCTCGGCGTGCCCGGCCAGCATCTTGATCTGGCCGCGCACACGCTGCGCCAGGGTCTCGTGGGCCGTGCCGGAAGCCGCGTCGAAGCGCCCGCCGAGGACCCGGCGCCCGGCCAGGAAGGCGACCAGCAAGCCGGCGGCGGCCAACTGGAACACCGGTGCAAAGCCGAGCCCGGCAATGATGCCCGCCGCTACGGCGGGGCCCAGGAAGAACATGCCCAGCGTGTGGGCCGCGCGGTTCCAGCCGGCCCTGGACGCCGACAACTGCGGCAACAGGGCGAGGAACTCGGTCTGTGCCGGCACGGTGCGAAACGGCAGCAGCAGGCCCAGCAGGCCAACGCCGAGCACCACCATCCAGGGCCGGTGCAGCAGCGGCATCGACAGGTACAGCAGGGCCGCGGCGAGCACACCACGCGTGAAGAGCACGCGGCTACCGTGGCGGTCGATCCAGGCGCCCATCGGCAGCGCCAGCAGCATCACGCCGGCATAGCCCAGCCCGCCGACGATGCCGACCTGCCAGGGCTGCGCCCCCAGCGACGCCGCATACAGGGGCAAGGCCACACGCGACAGGCCATTGATGGTGCCGACCACGAGGGCCAGCGCCAGCAACCCGGCCAGGCGCTCGGACGGTGCCGGATCAGGCGGCTGCGGCAGCGGCACTGAGTCGGGCCAAGCGCTGCAGTTGCAAGCCGGTGCCGCCAACGGCTTGCGGCAGGCCGGGCACGACCTTGCGGCTGATGGCGCTGGGCAGTCCGGTGCGCACGACATCGTGCACCGGGTCGCGCAAGGCCTGCTCGTCGGGCCTGAAATCGAGATTCATGATGACGCCGATCGCCGTGGCGCAAAGCGGTGACGGTTCCTTGCCGGCGCCCGCGGCGCCATGCAACAATGCAACTGTTCTGCATTGCAGAACGTCATTCTGCAAGCATCCGCGGCATTGTTTGCCCCCGCCGCCGGGGTGTCAATCGCGCGCGGGACAGCACCGAAACCCTCGAGCGGCCATGCCGACGCGCATCATTGCCTCCCGCACCGCCAAGGCCGACCTTGCAGCGCGCAAGGGCACCGCTGCGACCCAGTCGGGCAAGCCAGACCGCCACTTCGTGACCGCCCTGGCGCGTGGCCTGCAGGTGCTGGCCTGCTTCCGCGGCGGCGACAAGCAACTCGGCAACCAGGACCTGGCCGAACGCTGCCAGCTGCCCAAGAGCACCGTCTCGCGGCTGAGCAGCACGCTGACAAGGCTGGGCTACCTGATCCAGGTCCCCGACAGCGGCAAGTACCGGCTGGGCATCGCCACGCTGGCGTTGGGCAGCATGATGCTGTCGCGGCTGGACCTGCGCCATCTGGCCCGGCCGCTGATGCAGGAGCTGGCCTCCTATTCCGGCGCCTCGGTGTCGCTGGGCGCGCGCGACCGCCTGTCGATGATCTACCTCGAACATTGCCGCGGCCAGTCAGCGTTGACGCTGTCGATGGACGTCGGCGCGCGCATCCCGTTGGCCAGCTCGGCCATCGGCCGGGCCTACCTGGCCGCGATCGGCGACGCTGAGCGCAGCGTCATCCTGGCCGAGGTGCAGGCGCACGACCGCGCCGCCTGGTCGCAAGTCAAGAGCGGCATCGAACGCGCGCTCGAAGACCACCGCAAGCTCGGTGTCACCTGCTCCTTCGGTGACTGGCAGAAGGACGTGAACGGCATCGCACGCGCTTTCGAGCCCGGCGGCGGCCTGCCGCCGATGGCCATCAGCTGCGGCGGGCCGGCCAGCAGCCTGAGCAAGGACCGGCTGCTGAAGGACGTTCGGCCACGCCTGCTGGAGATGACACAACGGCTCGAGTCCACGCTACCGCGCTGACGCTGCACACCCGCCTGCCCTGTGGCTACGGGCTGTTGCTCATCCGCCGCAGCGCCATGCTCGCGCAGCGTCAGAAGGCGAGAGGCAGTCGGATGCATCCGCGCCGCGGTACCCACGCGCGCTGCGCGGTGTTGCGACGCTGGCCCAGGCGCCAGCCGACCGGACCAAGCAACGCGCCCAGCAGCAGCAGCCAGGTCGACGGTTCCGGCAGCGGGCTGATCGCCGCGACCAGCACGACCGAACGACCGTCGAACGCCGAGCTCACCACCCACTGCGCCGCGTCGTCCGTCCGTTGGACCTGGAAGTCGAGCTCGCCGTCGACATAGCGCACCTCGCGCAAGGTGAAATCGTCGCCGTCGACAGCGGCGGAGTCGAGGTCGAACGTGATGTCGAACGGGTCAATCAGGCCGCTCTGCCCTGCGCTGTAGACCGCAAACGGTTGCTGGCCGATGAGATCGTGGTTGAAGGTGATGCGCAGCCCGGCGTTGCGCACGGATTCGGCCGTGAGCTCGGGCGGGACTGCCGGATAGCGCAGGATGACGCCGTCGCCGAACGAGTCGCAATGGGGTGGCGCACACAACACCGCCTGCAGCGACGACGTGCCGGCAGCGCGCGCTGCGGCCTCGCGCACGCTTTGTACCGCCGGCAGCAGCAGACCGATCAGCACGGCGATGATCGCAATCACCACCAGCAGTTCGATCAACGTGAACCCTGAACCTCGCGTCGAGCCGACCTTCATGATGCGCTCCTCGGTGTAGCGTCAGGGTGCCACAGCACGGCTGCCGGCGCAATGCCTTGCCATGCCATGCCATGCCATGCCATGCCGTGCCAGCGCGCGCCGATCGTCCGCCAGGTCGATCCGTCGCCGGTCGCGCGGCGGCTGCGCCCGCTCCAGCACCCGGCGCCCGAGCGCGGACAGCTGGCGTGTATGCAGCTCAGCCGGTGCCGGCAGTCTCAGCCGTCGTTCAGCGGCGGTTCGCTGCCCGACAGCGCAGGCGGCAGCGGCCGATCGACGAAAGCGAACACCGCGCTCGAACGCAGCACCTGCCTGGCAGCCACCAACAAGTCGCAATTGGCATAGGCCAGGCGCTGGCCCAGGCGGGTGATCGTGACGTGGGCCTCGAGCCAATCACCAAGCCGGGCACTGGACAGGAAGTCGGCCGTCATCGACACCGTGACCTGCCCGCCGCGGCGGCCGCGCGCCAGCGCGATGTTGATGCCCAGCGCACCATCGGCCAGCGTGCTCAACATGCCGCCGTGGGCGAAACCCTGCACATTGAGATGCGATTCGGTCAGTCGCAGCGCGATCACCAGCGCGCCGCTGTCCAGCGTCCGGCTGGTGATCGGACCCAGCGCGCGGAAGTAGGGGCCACCGGCCAGCAGCGGCTTGAAGCCCTCAGGCACGGATCGATCGACATCGGACTCGGACTCGGACTCGGACTCGGGCATGGCCAGGATTTACAGCAAGGCGTTGCGACGATACGATCATACCGTCGTTTCGAAATCCGGTTCTGCACTGCAGAACTACCGGTCCCGGCACTGAACTGACGACCTCGCAGCACGGACGGCCGATCGCCAAACCCGTTGTTCGAATATCCAGGCGCGCTGCCGGACCCCGCATTCCCCCTTCTCGACCAGGAGACGCCTGCATGAGCAGCACCGCACCAAGCACCGCAGCCGGCACCGCAGCCGGCACCGCACCAAGCACCGCCCCCGCTACCCGCTACCACGTTGACGGCCACAACGCCGTCATCACCCTGTCCTACCCGCCGGTCAACGGCCTGGGCGCCGCACTGCGCAGCGCCATCCTGCAGTCGCTCGACCAGGCCCTGGCCGACCCCGCGGTCAAGGCCGTGGTCGTGACCGGCAACGATCGTGCCTTCTCCGGCGGGGCCGATGTCAAGGAGTTCGGCACCGCGCTGGCCGGGCGCGAACCGCGCCTGCCGGTGCTGATCGCCGCCTTTGAAAGTGCGCCCAAGCCGGTGATCGCCGCGATCTCGGGCGTGTGCATGGGCGGCGGGCTCGAACTCGCACTGGGCGCGCACTATCGCGTGGCCCGCTCCGACGCGCAGATCGCACTGCCCGAGGTCAAGCTCGGCCTGCTGCCCGGCGCAGGCGGCACCCAACGCCTGCCACGCTTGATCGGACTCGAAGCGGCCTTGAACATGATCGTGTCAGGCTCGGTCGTGCCGGCGTCGAGGTTCAAGGGCACGCCGCTGTTCGACCAGGTGACCGACGGCGATCCGCTACCCGCCGCACTGGCGCTGGCCGACAAGGTCGTGTCCGAGCAGCTGCCGCTCAAGCGCGTGCGCGACCTCGTGGTCAAGGATGCGCAGGGCGAGGCCTTCATCCAGTTTGCGCGCAACACCGTAGGCGCGATGGCCAAGAGCCAGCCGGCGCCGCTCGAGTGCGTGGAAGCGGTGGCGCTGTGCCTGAGCAAGCCGTTCGACGAGGCGCTGCGACTCGAACGCAAGTTGTTCCTGGGCTTGATGAATACGCCCGAGTCGCGTGCGATGCGCCACATCTTTGCCGCTGAGCGTGCGGCGACCAAGCTGCCCGACGTGCCCGCTGACACGCCGTTGCGCCAGGTCGCCAGCGTCGGCGTGATCGGTGCCGGCACCATGGGTGGCGGCATCACGATGAATTTCGTCAACGCCGGCATCCCGGTGGTGCTGCTCGAGATGAAGCAAGAGGCGCTGGACAAAGGCCTGGCCACCATCCGCCGCAACTACGAGAACTCGGCGAAGAAGGGCAAGCTCAAGGCCGAGCAGGTCGAACAGCGCATGGCGCTGATCACGCCGACACTGGCCTACGACGGCTTCAAAGACGTCGACCTGGTGATCGAAGCTGTGTTCGAGAACATGGATGTGAAGAAACAGGTGTTCGGCACGCTCGACGAGGTGTGCAAGCCCGGTGCGATCCTGGCCTCGAACACCTCGTACCTCAACCTCGACCAGATCGCCGCCAGCACCAGGCGAGCGCAGGACGTGATCGGCCTGCACTTCTTCAGCCCGGCCAACGTGATGAAGCTGCTCGAAGTGGTGCGCGGCGCCAGCACCGCGCCCGACGTGCTGGCCACCTGCATGGCGCTGGCACGCAAGATCAAGAAGATCGCCGTGGTCTCGGGCGTGTGCGATGGCTTCATCGGCAACCGCATGCTGGCGCGCTATGGTGCTGCAGCCGGTGGGCTGGTCAACGCCGGCGCGCTGCCGCAGCAGGTCGACGCCGCGCTGCAGGCCTTCGGCATGGCGATGGGCCCGTACCGCATGGGCGACCTGGCCGGCCTGGACATCGGCTGGGCCACGCGCAAGCGCAAGGCGGCCGAGGCCGGCGTGGCGATGAAGCCGGTGATTGCCGACAAGCTGTGCGAGGCCGGCCGCTTCGGGCAGAAGACCGGCGCCGGCTGGTACCGCTACGAGGCCGGCAAGCGCGACCCGATCCCCGACCCGACGACCGAGGCGCTGATCACGCAGTACCGCGCTGACAACGGCATCACGCCACGCAGGATCGAAGACGCCGAGGTGATCGAGCGCTGCATGTACGCGCTGGTCAACGAAGGCGCGCGCATCCTGGCCGAAGGCATCGCGGCACGCGCATCCGACATCGACGTGGTCTACCTCAACGGCTATGGCTTCCCGCAGCAGCGCGGCGGGCCGATGCTGTTTGCCGACACCGTTGGCCTGCCGACGGTGGTGCGCGCGCTGCAGCGCTTTGCCGCTGAACCGCTGGCCGATGCGTCCTGGCAGCCCGCGCCGCTGCTCGTCAAGCTCGCCGAAGACGGCAAGACATTCAACTGAATCCGAAGGAACCTGTCATGACCGACGCTGTCATCGTCTCCACCGCACGCACCGGCCTGGCCAAGAGCTGGAAGGGCGCCTTCAACATGACCTACGGGCCCACGCTGGCCGCGCATTCGATCGCGCATGCCGTCAAGCGTGCGGGCATCGACCCGGCCGAAGTCGAGGACGTGATCCTGGGTGCCGCCATGCTCGAAGGCACCACCGGCGGCAACGTGGCCCGGGTCGCCGCGCTGCGGGCCGGGCTGCCCGTCACCACCGGCGGCGTGTCGATCAACCGCTTCTGCTCGTCGGGGCTGAACGCGATTGCGATGGCTGCGCACCGCATCATCGTCGACGGCGCCCCGGTGATGGTGGCCGGCGGCGTGGAGAGCATCTCGTGCGTGCAGAACGAGACCAACCGCCACATGCGCTCCGACCCGGCAATGCTCGAGCGCAAGCCCGAGATCTACTGGTCGATGCTGCAGACCGCCGAACAGGTGGCCAAGCGCTACGCGGTGCCGAAAGACGCGCAGGACGAATACGGCGTGCGCAGCCAGCAGCGCGCCGCAGCCGCACAGGCGGCGGGCAAGTTCAGCGCCGAGATCGCGCCCATGACCACCGTGATGGGCGTGGCCGACAAGGCCACCGGCCAGCTGACGCGCAAGGAGGTGACGATTGCCGCCGACGAAGGCATTCGCGCCGACAGCACGATCGAAGCGGTGAGCAAGATCCGCAGTGCCATGCCCGGTGGCGTGATCACGGCCGGCAACGCCAGCCAGTTCAGCGACGGCAGCTCCGCCTGCGTGCTGATGAACGGCAAGCTGGCTGAACAGCGCGGTCTGCAGCCGCTGGGCATCTTCCGCGGCTTTGCGGTGGCCGGCTGCGAGCCCGACGAGATGGGCATCGGCCCGGTCTTCGCTGTTCCGCGGCTGCTGCAGCGCGCCGGCCTGAAGGTCAGCGACATCGGGCTGTGGGAACTGAACGAGGCCTTTGCGGTGCAGGTGCTGTACTGCCGCGACAAGCTGGGCATTCCCGACGAATTGCTCAACGTCAACGGCGGCGCGATCGCGGTCGGCCACCCGTATGGCGTCAGCGGCGCGCGGCTGACCGGCCACGCGCTGATCGAAGGCAAGCGCCGCGGCGCCAAGTACGTCGTCGTCACGATGTGCATCGGTGGCGGTCAGGGCGCAGCAGGTCTGTTCGAAGTGGCGTAGGCCGGTCATGGCCTACGAGGACTTCGTCGGCACGCGCCCCGTCGCGCCGCAGCACGCCTTCGACGAGGCGGCGCTGCTGCGCTGGCTGCAGCCGCGCATTGCGGGCTTCGGCGACAGCTTGCTGGTCGAGCAGTTCAAGGGCGGGCAGTCGAACCCGACCTACCGGCTGACGGCCGGCGGCCAGCGCTACGTGCTGCGGCGCAAGCCAGCTGGCGTGCTGTTGCCGTCGGCGCACGCGGTCGAGCGCGAGTTTCGCGTCATCAGTGCGCTGGCCGCCACCGACGTGCCGGTGGCCCGGGCCCATGTGCTGTGCGAAGACCTGTCGGTCATCGGCAGCATGTTCTACGTGATGGACTGCGTCGAGGGCCGGGTCATCTGGGACCCGCGCCTGCCCGACCTGACGGTCGAACAGCGGCGCGCGCATTACAGCGAACTGGGCCGCGTGATGGCCGCGCTGCACAACGTCGACCCGGCCGCAGTCGGGCTGGCCGACTACGGCAAGCCGGGCAACTACATCGAACGCCAGGTCGCACGCTGGACCCGGCAGTACCGCGCCGCCGAGACCGAGACCATCGAGGCCGTCGAGCGCCTGATCGAGTGGCTGCCGGCCCGTATCCCGGCGGGCGACGAAACACGCGTCGTGCATGGCGACTACCGCTTGGACAACGTCATCTTCCACCCCACCGAGCCGCGCATCCTGGCGGTGCTCGACTGGGAGCTGTCGACGCTGGGCCATCCGCTGGTCGACTTCGCCTACCACTGCATGACCTGGCACATGGCGGCCGGCGAAGGTTCGCGCGGGCTGGCGGGGCTCGACCTGCCGGCGCTGGGCATCCCGACCGAAGCCGAGGTCCTGCAGACCTACCTGCAGCGCACTGGCCGCAGCCAGCCCGTGAGCGCCGAGCATTGGCGCTACTACCTGGTGTTCAACATGTTCCGCCTGGTCGGCATCCTGCAGGGCATCGTCGCGCGTGCGCGGCAGGGCAATGCGTCCAACGCCAAGGCGCTCGAGACCGGCAAGCGCACGCGCCCATTGGCCGAACAGGCCTGGGCCCTGGCGCAGCAGGGCTAGCGTCAAGCAGTCAAGCAGTCAAGGAGCAAGGGCATGGAGATGAAGGGCAAGGTCATCGTCGTCACCGGCGGGGGCTCGGGCATCGGCGCCGGCCTGCTGCGCGGCTTTGCAAAGGAAGGGGCAGCCGGCCTGGTGGTGGCCGACCTCGATGCGGCCAAGGCCGCGGCGGTGGCGGCCGAGGTCGGCGGCCTGGCCGTGCCCACCGATGTGTCGAAAGAGGCCGAGGTGCAGGCCCTGATCGCGCGTGCCACGCAGCACTTCGGCCGCGTCGACGTGCTGTGCTCCAACGCCGGCATCATCCGCGACGGCGGGCTCGACACGCCCGACGCCGAGTGGCAGCGCTGCTGGGACGTCAACCTGATGGCCCATGTCTACGGCGCACGGGCGGTACTGCCGCAGATGGTCGAACGCGGCGAAGGCTACTTGGTGAACACCGCTTCGGCCGCCGGGCTGCTGGCGCACCCCAGTTCGGCCACCTACAGCGTAACCAAGCACGCCGCGGTGTCGCTGGCCGAATGGCTGGCCATGAACTACGGCGACCAGGGCATCCGCGTCAGCTGCCTGTGCCCGCAGGGCGTGCGCACGCCGATGCTGCTGGGCAGCGGCGGCGACCGACAGAGCTTCCTGCTCGAAGGATCGGTCAGCACCGAGCAGGTGGCCGACGCGGTGATCCAGGCCATGCGCGAAGAGCGCTTCCTGGTCCTGCCCCACCCTGAGGTGCTGGACTACCTGCGCGGCAAGACGGCTGACATCGACCGCTGGCTGGGCGGCATGCGCAAGCTGCGCGCCAAGGCGCAGGCCATGGACACGGGCACGGACACGGGCACGGGCACGGGCAAGCGCTGACATGGCCGACGACGGCGAGGTGGTCTTGTACGCCGTTCAAGACGGCATCGCGACGATCACGCTGAATCGGCCGCAGCGGCGCAACGCGCTGTCGGTTTCGCTGGGCCGGGCGCCGAAACATTGGGCCCGCCCGCTCGACATCGAACGGCATCGTCCGGCCGCCGGCGCAACGCCCGGGGTGGCGATAATCGACCCTGGTGTCCGCACCGCACCGCACCGCACCGCTATCGATGGATCCGCTGCCCGCACTCGAGCAAGCCGTGGCTGCCGCCAACGAGCCGAACGTGCGCGTGCGCGCGCTCAATGCGCTGGCCACGGCACTGGCCAAGACCGGCCAAGTGCAGCGCGCCTTCGCGCTCGCCCACCAAGCCCGCGACGCGGTAGCCTCGATCGCCGACTGCAAACTGCAGGCCGAGACGCGCCATACGCAGGCGCGCTGCCACTTCTATCAAGCCGACTTCATGCGCTCGCTGGAGTTGCTGCTCGAGGCGACCCGGCTGTACCAGGAGTGCGGGGACCTGGCCGGCGCCGCGACGGCGTTGGTCGGCATCGGCACCTGCCAGCACCGGCTCGGGGCGCACGACGACGCGGCCGCCGCGCTGCTGCGGGCGCTGGAAACGGCCCGCAGCCTGCGGCTCGACACGCTCGAGATCAACATTCACAACTCGCTCGGCTCGGCCTTCCTCTGGGCCGGCCGCATGGACGAGGCGGCGCGTCACCTGGCACGCGGCAGCGAGCTGGCGCACGCGGCCGGCAATCGCAGCCTGCAGACCAAGTTTCTGATGAACCAGTCGCTGTTGGCCAGGCGGCGCGGCGACGAAGCCGGTGCCACCGACCCCGCCGCGGCGCAGGCGGCTTACGGCAAGGCCCTCGAGCAGGCGACGCAGGCACTGGCGCTCGCGCGTGACTGCGGCAACGCCTACGACGAACTGCATTGCCTTGGCCACCGCGGCACGATGCTGCGGCTGCTGGGCCGTGTGGCCGAGGCCGAACAGGTGTTGCAGGCCACATTGGAGCTGGGCCGTTCGCTCAACGAAGGGCATGTGCAGGCCGAGGCTCTGGTCGAGCTGGGCCGGCTGCGCCTGCTGCAGGGTCAGGCCGAGTCGGCGCAGCGCCTGCTGGCCGAAGCGGCCGAGCTGGCGCGCCGCATCGCCGCGCGGTCGGTGCTGGCCGAGGCCTGCGCGGTGCTGTCGCAGGTGCTCGAGGCGCTGGGCGACCTCAGCGGCGCGCTGGCTGCCTACAAGGAGTTCCACGCCGTGCGCGAGACCGAGCTGGCCGACTCGCGCAAGCACGCCACCGCCGCCACCGAGCTGTGGCTCGAGTTCCAGGACGCCACGCGGCGCGCGTCGGAGTACCGCGAGAGTGCGCAAAAGATGGCCGAGGTCTCCGCGACCGACCCGCTCACCGGGCTGCTGAACCGCCGCGGCCTCGATTCGCGCATCCAGGCGTTGACGACCCTGTGCGACACCGACGGCACGGCGCTGAGCGTGGCCTTGATCGACGTCGACCTGTTCAAGCAGATCAACGACAGCCATTCGCATGCCGTGGGCGACGCCGTGCTGCGCCGGCTGGCCGATCTGATGCGCTCACACTGCCGGCAGGACGACCTGGCCGTGCGCTGGGGCGGCGACGAATTCCTGCTCGTTCTGGCGGGCGCAGACCTGGTTGCAGCCACCGGCGTGCTCGAGCGCTTAAAGCACGCCAGCGACGTCGGCCCCTGGTCGCCGCAAGCACCCGGACTGAAGGTCACGCTGTCGATCGGCATCGCCACCAACCTGCGCGGCACGACCATCGACAGCACAGTCGCAGCGGCCGACGTGATGCTCTACGAGGCCAAGCGCGCGGGGCGGGATCGCATCGCCTTGCGGCGTCCAGGGCTGCAGGCTGGCTGAAGGCCAGACTTCGAACCCAGCGAGTCAACCACGTTCGGCCAGGCGCGCGCGAAGCTCTGCCACTGCCTCCGGATTGACCAGCGACGACAGGTCGCCAGGCTCGCTGCCTTGCCACAGCGAACGAAGCACGCGCCGCATGACCTTCATGTTGCGCGTCCTCGGCAGGTCGCTGACCAGCAGCACGGCATGCGGGCGGTACGACGCGCCCATGCCCTGCTCCACCGCTTGCACCAGGCGCTGCACGGTGCTGGCATGCGTGCTTTGGTCGCTGGCGACAGCGGGCATGGGCACGCACATACAGACGATGGCTGCGCCCTTGATCGCATCGGGCACGCCGATCACCGCGGCGTCCGAGACCAGGCCGGTGGCCATCAACAGGCCTTCGATCTCGCCTGGGCCGACGCGCTTGCCGGCAATCTTCAGGGTGTCGTCCGAGCGGCCGACGATGTAGAACAGACCCGCGTCGTCCTGCCGCGCGTAGTCGCCATGCACCCACAGGCCGGGCAGCGTGCGCCAGTAGCTGTCGAGGTAGCGCTCGGGGTCGCGCCACAAGCCCTTGGTCAGGCCGATGTTGGGCCGGCGCAGCACCAGTTCGCCGACTTGCCCGCGCGGCAGCGACCGGCCCTGGTCGTCGACGATTTCGGCCGCCACACCCGGCGGTGGCCCGGCAAAGCTGCCCGGGCGCATGGGGTGGATCACGGTGCCGGTGAAGTTGCAGCCGCCGACCTCGGTGCCGCCAACGATGTTGATGATCGGCAGCTGCGAGCCGCACACCTGTTCGAAGAACCACCACCAGGGCGCGTCTGTCCAGGCCTCGCCGCCGCTGGTGGTGACGCGCAGCGACGACAGGTCGTGCCGTCGCACCTGGTCGGCGCCATGCCGCATCATCGAGCGCACCAGCGTCGGCGACACGCCCAGGTAGGTCACGCGGTGGTCCTGCACCAGGCGCCACAGGCGGCCGGGGTCGGGAAAGTCGGGCACGCCTTCGGCGACCAGCAGGCTGCCTCCCCAGTAACTGGGAATGCAGGCGCACATCGAGCCGACCATCCAACCGATGTCGCTCATGAAGAAGTAGCGGTCGCCGGCCTTGAAGTCGCCGCACAGATGCGCATCGCGCGTGACCATCGAGCCGAGGAAGCTCACCTGCGTCCAGACGCAGCCCTTGGGCTTGCCGGTGGTGCCCGAGGTGTAGAGCAGGATCGCCGGTGCCTCGGCCGGCATCGGCACGGTGTCGCAGGCACCCGGCTGGCCGGCCACGAGCGTGCCCCAGTCGTGGTCACGGCCGCGTTGCATCGGCGTGCGCACACGGTCCCCCAGTCGCCGGCAGACGATCACGTGGTGGACCGAAGGCACCTCGGCCAGCGCTTCGTCGAGCACCGCCTTCATCGCCACCGGCTGGCCGCGGCGCCAACTGCCGTCGGCGCAGATCACCGCCTTGGCCGGCCCGTCGCGCAGCCGCGCCTGCAGCGGCTGCGGGCCGAAGCCGCTGAACAGCGGCATCACCACCGCACCGAGCTTGAGCACCGCGAAGAACCCGATGAAGGTCTCGGGCAGGTTGGGCATGAACAGACCCACCACATCACCCGTCCCGATCCCGAGGTCGCGCAGCGCGCCGGCCAGGCGCGCCACCTCGGCGTCGAACTCGCGATACGTGAACGATCGTTGATCAGCCGCGTCCTCGCCCTCCCAGCGCAAAAAGGTTTGCTCCCAGGTCGGCGTGCCGCGGTGCCGGTCCAGGCAGTTGAGCACGATGTTGGTCGTGCCGCCGATGCACCAATGGGCCCACTCGGGGCCCTCGGACAGGTCGAGCAACTGCGAATACGGCGTGAACATGCGCAGGTCGCAGAAATCGAACACCTCCTGGGTCAGGCCCGCGGGGTCGGCCAAGCCGCGGCGCTGCAGCGCATCCCAGTCGGGCACGCCCAGGTGGTGCATGAAGGCCACCAGGTTGCTCTGCGCCACCCGTTCGGGCGACGGCTGCCA
>JANOJJ010000205.1:0-4857 GCA_031408155.1 Rubrivivax sp. | reverse complement strand
GACTACAGCGTGCTGCGCCGCTCGATCGGCTTTGCGATCCGGGACATGGGCCGCGCCGGCGGCCTGCTTACGCGCCAGATCGGCGGCGTGCGCACACTGCGCGACTACCCCGGCAGCGGACGCGACCCGCTGCAGCCGGTGGACGCAGCCGTGCAGCGCAGCGCGCTCGACATGCTGGCGCGCAGCTTCATGGCCGCCGACAGCGTGCTCTTGCCACCCGCGCTGCAGCGCCGCCTGGCGCCCGACTACGCCGAGCGCGGCGATGCCCTGTTCGGCGGCGAGACCAACCTGGCGACCGACTATTCGCTGGCCAGCGTGCTGCTGGACATGCAGCGTGCGCTGCTGGCCCAGTTGATGAGCGACGGCGTGGCCCAGCACATCCTCGATAGCGTTGGCAAGGCGCTCGTGCCGGGCGAGGCCTTCCACCTGTCGGAACTGTACGAGCGCCTGGGGCGGGACCTGTGGAGCGAGCTCGACGCGCGGGGTGGCGACATCCCGGCGCCGCGGCGCGAACTGCAGCGCGACCACGCCAGCCGGCTGTCGACCGCGCTGCTGCGGCCGTCCGGGCAGGGCCGCGCCGACGCGCGCAGCCTGCTGCGCCAGCAGGCACAGGGCCTGCTGGCGCGGATCGACGCCGGCCAGCGTCGGGCCGGGCTGAGCGCCGAGGCCAGGGCCCATCTGGCCGACACGGCCGACCAGTTGCGCCAGGCCCTGCAGGCGCCCATGAGCCGGCCGGTATAGCCCGCATCGGCGGCGTGGCCGCGCGCTGCTTGCCGGCCGTCAGCGGCTGGTTCGGGCGCAGCCGGTATAAGGGCTTCCTGCGCCGGCATTGCGCCAGGGCGCGTTGGAGGTTGATGCCGTGCAAGGCCTGACGATTGCGCTGCGTTTGACGGCACTTGCGCTGGCGTTCGGTCTGGCCGGCTGCGACCGTGGCCCCGACGCCGATCTGATGAGCGGTTATGCCGAGGCCGAACTGGTCTACGTCGCCGCGCCCACGGCCGGCACCCTGCGAGCGCTGCCGGTGCAGCGGGGCGACGCGGTGCAACAGGGACAGTTGCTGTTCGCGCTCGACAGCGAGGCCGAGAGCCTGTCGGCCAGCGGTGCAGCCGCCCGCCAGCAGCGCGCCCAAGCGCAGGCCGACAACCTGCGCAAGGGCCGGCGGCCGATCGAGATCCAGGCCGTCGACGCCCAGCTGGCGCAGGCCGGGGCCGCACTGGCGGCATCGACCACGCAGCTCGAGCGCCAGCGGCGACTGGTCGAACAGGGCTTCCTGTCGCCGCTGCGGCTGGACGAACTGGAGTCGGCGCGCGACCGCGACCGCGCCCGCGTGCACGAGTTGCAGGCCCAGCGCGTGCTGGCGCAGCAGGCCGCGCGCAGCGACGAGGTGGCCGCCGCCGCAGCCGAGGCCCGGGGCAGCCAGGCCGACGCCGAACTGGCGCGCTGGCGCGAGGGCCAGCGCCAGCGTCTTGCACCACAGGCCGCGCAGGTGTTCGACGTGATGTTCCGCGTCGGCGAGTGGGTCAACGCCGGCGCTCCGGTGGTCGCCTTGCTACCGCCGCGGGGCGTGAAGGTGCGCTTTTTCGTGCCGCAGGGGCAGCTCGCGCGCGTGGCTGCGGGTGCGGCCGTGAGCCTGGCCTGCGACGGCTGCCCGGCCGGACTGGCCGCGCGTGTGGTCTGGGTCTCGCCGCAGGCCGAGTACACGCCGCCGGTGATCTACAGCAACGCCAGCCGCAGCAAGCTGGTCTTCATGGTCGAAGCCGTGCCCGACGACGCTGCACGCGCGCTGCTCAAGCCCGGGCAGCCGCTGGACGTGCGGCTGCTGGCTGCGGCCAAGGCTGCGTCATGACGGCCGAGGCGGCCGCAGCCATCGACGTGCGCGGCCTGAGCAAACGCTTCGGCACGCGCACGGTGGTCGACCGGGTCGACATCCGCGTCGCGCGCGGCGAGATCTGCGGCTTTCTCGGCCCCAACGGCAGCGGCAAGACGACCACCATCCGCATGCTCTGCGGCCTGCTCGAACCCGACGCCGGCGAGGGCCGCTGCCTGGGTCTGGACATCCGCACCGAGGCGCGGCGCATCAAGCTGCGGGTGGGCTACATGACGCAGCGCTTCGGCCTCTACGACGACTTGTCGATCGGCGAAAACCTCGACTTCGTCGCCCGCGCCTACGGCATGCCCGATCGGTCAGCGGTGGTGCAACAGACGCTGGACCGGCTCGGCCTGGCGAGCCGCCGCACCCAGATGGCGGGCGCGCTGTCGGGCGGCTGGAAGCAGCGCCTGGCGCTGGCCGCGTGCATGCTGCACGAGCCCGAACTGCTGCTGCTGGACGAGCCCACCGCCGGCGTCGACCCCAAAGCCCGACGCGACTTCTGGCAGCAGATCCACGCGCTGGCGGCCGACGGTCTGACCGTGCTCGTCAGCACCCACTACATGGACGAGGCCGAGCGCTGCCACCGCCTGGCCTATATCTCCTACGGCCGGCTGCTCGCCACCGGCACCGCGGCCGAAGTGATCGCACAGTCCGGCCTGCTGACCTGGGAATTGCGCGGCCCCGACCTGCAGCGGGCGGCACAGCTGATCGGTGCCGCTGCGCCCTGGCGCGTGGTCGTGTTCGGCGCCGCGCTGCACGCCAGCGCGCCGGCCGGTCACGACCTGGCGCAGTGGCTGGCCGCGCAGGGCGAGGGCGCCAGCTGGCAGGTGACGCCGGTGGCCACCGGGCTCGAAGACGTGTTCATCGCGCTGACCGACGATGCGCACGACCCCTTCGCCTGAGGCCGCCGCGCGCGCGGGGCGCCGGTCGTGGGGCCGGGTCCTGGCCGTGCTGCTGAAGGAACTGATCCAGCTGCGCCGCGACCGGCTGACCTTCGCCATGCTGATCGGGGTGCCGCTGATGCAGCTGGTGCTGTTCGGCTACGCCATCAACGGGGACCCGCGTTCGCTGCCCACCGCGGTGGTCGCGCACGAGCAGACGCCGCTCGTGCGCGCGATCGTGCGCGCGGCCGAGAACAGCGGTTACTTCCGCGTCACCCTGCTCGGCAGCGAGGCCGAGGCCGAACGCGCGCTGGCCGAGGGCCGGGTGCAGTTCGCACTCGTCTTTCCGGCCGACTTCACGCGCCGCGTGCTGCGCGGAGACACTCCGGCCATGGCCGTCTACGCCGACGCGACCGACCCCGCGGCGACCGGGCCGGCCGTGGCCGCGTTGGCTGCGCTGGCGCCGACCGCGCTGGCGCACGAACTCAGCGGCCCCTTGTCGTCGCTGCGCCAGGCCGCGCCGCCGTACGAGCTGCGCGTGCACCGACGCTACAACCCCGAGGGCCTGTCGGCCTACAACGTGGTGCCGGGGCTGATGGGCGTGATCCTGACCATGACGCTGGTGATGATGACCTCGATGGCGATGACGCGCGAACGCGAGCGCGGCACGCTCGAGAACCTGCTCGCCACGCCGGTGCGGCCGCTTGAGATGATGGTCGGCAAGATCCTGCCCTATGTGCTGATCGGCTATGTCCAGGTCAGCATCGTCTTCGTCGCCGCGCGGCTGCTGTTCGACGTGCCGATGGTCGGCAGTCTGGCGCTGTTGACGGCCGCGGTGCTGCTGTTCATCGTGGCCACACTGACGGTGGGCTTCACCTTCTCGACCATCGCGCGCTCGCAGATGCAGTCGATGCAGATGACGATGTTCTACTTCCTGCCCAACATCCTGCTGTCGGGCTTCATGTTCCCGTTTCGCGGCATGCCGCGCTGGGCGCAGACGCTGGGCGAGGTGCTGCCGCTGACGCATTTCCTGCGCATCGTGCGCGCGATCATGCTCAAGGGCGCAGGGCCGGCCGAGGTGGCGGCCGAGGCGCTGGCCATCGCCGCCTTCGCGCTGGTGGCCGGCCTGGTCGCGCTCAAGCGCTACCGGCAGACACTCGATTGACGCGGCCGTGCAGAACACCGCGCGCGCTGCGCCGAGAGGCCTGACCGAGCGGCGGGCGATGAGCGATGGGCCCACAATGGGGCCCCAAACGCCCCGGCCTGCGCGCATGATGGCTTCTGTCCCCCGTGTCCTGATCCTCTGTCTTGTGATTGCGGCTGCGGCGGGCTGCTCGACGCTGCTGCCCCAGGGCGCCGGTGCGTCCACTGCCGGCGCGGCTGCAAGTCCGAGCCTGGCGTGGCCGCCCGCCAAGTCGTCCTCCGCAGTGGCGGGGAGCGTGCTCGCGGTCACCCCCAGCGGCCACCCGGCGTCGAGCCCGGCGGGCACGCCCACGCCACAGCCACCAGGCCAGGCCGCAGCAACGCCGCCCGGGCCGCCGCCGTTTCCGACCGTCATCAAGGACGCACGCCGCATCGACGGCCCCATCACCGCCTGGCAGAAGGACGACAAGCTGTGGCTCGAACTGCGCCCCGAGCAGCTCGGCAAGCCATTCCTCTTTTCACCCAAGATCAAGAACGGCATCGGTGAAGGCCTGCTCGTCGGCGGGCTGATGACGTACCCGGTGGCCGGTGCCGGCGGCGCCCAGGTGGTGGAGTTCGTGCGTGTGCACAACACCATCCGGCTGCAAGCGCGCAACACCGACATCAGCGCCCGGCCAGGCACGCCCGAGGCGCTGGCGGTGCAGAGTTCGTACTCGGCCAGCCTGCTCGGCGCGGCACCGGTCGGCAGCCAGCCGCACCCCGACCGCAAGAGCATCCTGATCGACGTCAGCACGATGTTCCTGAGCGACCTGTCGGGCCTGGGCATGCAGCTGCAGCGCCAGTTCCGCCAGGGCTATTCGATGGACGCGCGCAACACGCTGGTCACCAGCGTGCGCGGCACCGACACGGCGCTGATCATCGAGACCGAGACGCACTGGTACACCGCCAGCGTCAGCAGCGGGC
>JANOJJ010000185.1:0-2204 GCA_031408155.1 Rubrivivax sp. | reverse complement strand
GAAGCACATGGTGCCCAGCACGATCAGGGCGATGCCGATGCGCCGGCTGCGTGCGGAGTCGGTTGTCAGCACGGCGGCGGGGCAGCAGCGGGCATGGTCGGCGCGCATTGTCGGGGCCAGGGAGCTTGCACGCCTGCAGGCCCGGGCTGCGCGCATCGTGCGGCGGCCATGTCGACGGCGGTGTGGACGGCAGCCTGTGCATGTGACACTCATGCCCCCTTCAACCGACGTGCCCTGCCGTGATCCTCGAACTCGCCGACATCCGCATCCAGCCCGGCCAGCAGGCCGCGTTCGACGAAGCCATCCAGCGCGGCCTGGCCAGCGTGATCAGCCGCGCGCAGGGCTGCCAGGGCTGGCAGGTCAACAAGGGGGTCGAAAGCCCCGAGCGCTACCTGCTGCAGATCTTCTGGCAGACGCTGGAAGACCACACCGTGCACTTCCGCAACGGGCCGCTGTTCGCCGAATGGCGCGCCATCGTCGGCCCGTTCTTCGCGGCGCCGCCGGCGGTGGAGCACTTCGAGCTGGTCGGCAAGAGCCGATGATCGTGAGCCGATGAACGTGAGCCGAGATGCGGCGCTGGCCGCTGCCCGCGAGCACTTCGACAGCGGCGCCTTCGTGCGCGACCTGGCGCGCCGCGTGGCCATCCGCACCGAGAGCCAGGACCCGGCTTGCGGCCCCGAACTGCAGCGCTATCTTGCCGACGAGATCGCGCCGTCGCTGGCCTCGCTCGGGTTCACATCCACCGTGCATGCCAACCCGGTGCAGCCCTACGGACCCTTGCTGATCGGCCAGCGAATCGAAGATGCCGCGCTGCCCACCGTGCTGATGTATGGCCATGGCGACGTCATCCGCGGCCAGGACGCGTCGTGGACACGCGGCCAGGGGCCGTGGACCGTGGTGCGCGATGGCGAGCGCCTGTACGGCCGCGGCACCGCCGACAACAAGGGCCAGCACAGCATCAACATCGCCGCGCTGGCGCAGGTGCTGGGCCAGCGCGGCCGGCTCGGCTTCAACGTCAAGTGGCTGATCGAGACCGGAGAAGAGACCGGCTCGCCCGGCCTGGCCGAGTTCTGCACGGCGCAACGCGAGGCGCTGGCCGCCGACGTGCTGATCGCCAGTGACGGCCCGCGCCTGACGCGCGACCGCGCCACCGTCTTCCTGGGCTCGCGCGGGGTGGCCAACTTCGACCTCTCGCTCGCCTTGCGCGACGGTGGCCACCATTCGGGCAACTGGGGCGGCCTGCTGCGCAACCCGGGCACGGTGCTGGCCAACGCCATCGCCTGCCTGGTCGATGGGCGCGGCGTGATTCTGGTCCCGGCGCTGCGGCCGCCGCCGATCCCGGCCAACGTTCGACAGGCGCTGCACGGGTTGACGTTCGGCGGCGACGCCGGCGATCCCGCGGTCGACCCCGACTGGGGCGAACCCGGGCTGACGCCGGCCGAGCGTGTGATCGCGTGGAACACGCTGGAGGTGCTGGCCTGCACGACCGGCAACCCCGAACACCCGGTCAACGCGATCCCGCCCGCCGCCAAGGCCGCGATGCACATGCGCTTCGTGGTCGGCACCGACAGCAGCGGCTTGCGTGAGGTGATCCGCACGCATCTGGCCGAGCGCGGCTTTGCTGATGTCGAGGTGAGCGAGCCGGTGGTGATGCAAGCGACCCGGCTCGACCCCGACAACGACTGGGTCCGTTTCACGCTGCACAGCCTGCAGCGCAGCAGCGGGCAGCCGCCGGTGCTGCTGCCCAACCTGGGCGGTTCCCTGCCCAACGACGTGTTCGCCGGCATCCTGGGCCTGCCCACGGTGTGGGTGCCGCACAGTTACGCTGCCTGTTCGCAGCACGCGCCCGACGAACACCTGCTGGCGCCGCTGGCGCGCGACGCCTTGCAGCTCATGGCCGGGCTGTTCTGGGACCTGGGCGACCAGGCTGCCGCCCTGCCGCGGCGCCCCCACTGAAAGCACTGACGATGGACCCGAAGAAGGTCAGACCCGAAAGCATCGCCGCCCAGGCCCTGGGCTGGGTGGACGACAAGACACGTGCGATCACGCCGCCGATCCACGTCTCCAGCACCTACCTGCGCGACCCTGACAACCAGTACCGCTCGGGCCGGGTCTACGCGCGCGCCGACAACCCGGCGTTCGACCAGGTCGAGGCGGTGATGTGCCAGCTCGAGCAAGGCAGCAGTGGACTGCTGTTCGCCAGC
>JANOJJ010000129.1:0-2106 GCA_031408155.1 Rubrivivax sp. | reverse complement strand
CGACCATCGCCGCCAGCGTCGGCGGTCCGAGCGCGGCCGAGCCGCCGTAGCCGGGCAAGTCCAGCGCCACCGCGCGGCAACCCAGCGCGGCGATGGCCTGCACGGTGCCCGAGCCGGTCTCGTCCCACAGCGCCTTGCCGCCGCCGATGCCGTGCAGCAGCAGCACCGCATCGGGCCCCTGGCCGACGATCAGGTGGGTCGGCAGCGCGCTCACGACAGTTGCCCCCGCTCCACCACCGGCACCCCGTCGAGCAGCACCGTACAGCCGCGCAGCGGCAGGTCGAAGTGGCCCAGCGTGTGGCGCCCGGCGACCTCGTTGGCGCCGGTCGAATACAGGAAGTTGCCGGCAAAGGCGCGCAATTCGGTGCCGTTGAAGTCGGCCTTGTCGTAGAAGTTCATCGCGTCCCAGCGCGCACCGCGGTTGAGGCCCCAGCCGACATGCGACACGGCATAGGCGTCAGGGTCGCCCCAGGCCGCGAAATAACCGCGCATCAGCTCGGCATCGACGTTGTCGCCTTCGACGCGCAGCGCGCGGTCGTTCTCGATCAGCAGCCGCACCGGGTCCTGCAGGTAGCGCTTGAAGGTCAGGTTGACGTCGCCCCGGTCGAGCACCAGCGTGCCATTGACCGTGCCGGCGGCCGGGAATGCCAGCACCAGGCCACCCGGCCAGTGCGACAGCGTGCCCGGCCGGCAGGTGAAACCCCAGACGCCGCCGATGCGCGCGCCTTCGAGGCCGATCTCGAGCGCGGTGCCGGCCGCCGAATGCACCTGCATGCGGCGCGCAGCCTTGAGCCGGCGCATTGCGTCGCGCACCACGGCCTCGTGTTCGGCCTTGGGCCGGCAGCGCTCGAGGATCTCGGGGTGCTCGTTGCTGATCACCAGCACACGCGCGCCGCCGTGCAGGATGCGCGGCAGCTCGACCGCGTGCTGCAGGCCTTCGACCGTGCAGTCGGCGACGAACACGCTGGCAGCCAGCGCCTGCACGACGGGCTCGAGCCGACCGATGGCATCCGACGCGCCGGTACTGCGCACCGGCACCGGTGCGGTCAGTGGCCGCGACGGCAGCATCAGGTGGAACGGCCGCGCACCCAGTCGGGCCAGCGCCAGCTCGGACAACTGGGCCAGGATCGGCCGCGACTGCGTCTCCGACAGCACCGCACAGGCGTCGCCTGGTGCCACGCCGCACAAGGCGAAGACGTCGGCGAAGAGGTCGATCCATTTGGCTTCGATCCTCACAGAATCTCTCCCACCAGCCGGTAGTGCCCGGCCTGAAACAGCAGCGGCGGCACCGGCGCTTCGCTCAGCGCGAGGACCCGACCGATGAAGAGCACATGGTCGCCGGCATCCTGCTGCGACACTCGTTCGCATTCGAACACCGCGGCGCAGCCGGCCAGCAGCGGCACGCCACCGAGACCCCGGACCCATTGCCCTTCGGCGAACTTGTCGTCGGCCGTTGACGCGAAGCGGCGCGACAACTCGAGTTGTGCCTCGGCCAACACGTTGACCGCAAAGCTGGCGCACGACCCGAAGGCCTCGACGCTGGGGCTGCTGCGGCGCAGCGACCACAACACCAGCGGCGGGTCGAGCGACAGCGAGTTGAACGAGTTGGCGGTCAGACCGACCGGTACGCCTTGTGCGTCGACGGTGGTGATGATCGTCACGCCGGTGGCAAAGCGCCCCAACGCGCTGCGCAGCGCCCGGACATCGAAGACGGGTTCGAGTGCCATCGGCTGAGATCAGCGCTCGAGCGCAGCGCTGTTGAAAGCCGGGATGCCCCAACGCGCCAGCGCCGCGTCGTCGGCGACGCGGGCATCGACCCAGCGCGCACCGTCGGGCGTGGTTTCCTTCTTCCAGAACGGGGCCTGGGTCTTGAGGTAGTCGATCAGGAACTCGCAGGCCTGGAAGGCCTGGCCGCGGTGGGCTGAAGCCACGACCACGAGCACGATCTGGTCGCGCGGCCGCAAGGGCCCGACGCGGTGCACCACACGCGCGCCACGGATGTCGAATCGGGCCAGCGCCTGGTCGACCATCGCTTCGATGGCTTTTTCGGTCATGCCCGGGTAGTGCTCGAGCTCCATCGCGCTGACCTCGCCGACGGCGCTGCCA
>JANOJJ010000126.1:0-8103 GCA_031408155.1 Rubrivivax sp. | reverse complement strand
CGGCGCACCAGCGGGCTGTACTGCTTGAGCAGCGAACCATTGTCGAGTTGTCCCTTGGCGGTATACATGTCGGGTCGCTCCCGTGCGAGGGTCAGAACGGGTTGGGCACGGACCCGGATCGGGTCGTGCGAATCGAGCTCGCCCGGCGGGCGAGCAAGGGGGTGGGGCTTTCGTCGAGCTCCAGCTGTGCGCTCAGCAGCCGGGCCAGTGCCTCGTCATGGGCCGCCAGCGGGTCGAAGATCGGGTCGACCACGGCCCAGTCGTGCACTACCGCACCGAGGAAGTTGTCGGCGCAACTGGTCAGGCGTTCGGCGATGGCGCTCATGCGCCGGTTGTCGGCGCGCGCAGCCAGCAGCAGGTCGAAGGTCATCAGGCCGCAGCGTTGCGCCAGCAGCTTGCAGCAGGCATAGGCCTGCTTGATCGATTCGGGCCGGTCGGCGCCGAGCAGCAAGGGACGCACGGCACGCTGGCCGAGCATGCGCGCCAGGTCGGTCGGGTCGGCATGCAGCAGCATCACGTCGGCCTGTGGCGCGGTGTCGAAGGCGACATCGATGAAGGCAGCGGCCGAACCACGGGTGTCCACATGGGTCAGCGGCACACCACGCGCAGCCAGGTAACTGACCTGATCGTGCAGGCGCTCGACGCCGGCGGCGAGGTCGAACAAGGCGCTCTCGTGCGGCGCCGGTGCGGTGCTGGCTGCGTCGACCACCAGCACCTGGCGGCCTTGCACCGCCAACGCGGCGCTCAAGGTTTCCAGCAAGGCCTGGCCGGCCGGCACGAAGGGGTTGGCCGCAACTGGCAGCAGGCAGCGGCGCTTGGGCCCGAACAGGCGGCGCAGGCCACTGGCCTGGTCGGCCGGGGGGCGCGCGCGGGACGGCAGCAAGGAGCTCATGGCGGGTTCACGCTGGCCTTGGTCAGGCGCCTTGCAGCGCGCTGGCAGGGATCGATCCAGGGCTGACGGCAGCGCCCAGCGGCGGCTGGGCCGTGAAGACCAGGTTGACATCGTTGTTGTCCAGCTTCCAGGCGCTGGAGCCCCCGGGGCGAAGGGCACGCTGCACCAGCGCCTGCCCCGACATGCGGTGCCAGTCCTCGGGCACACGCTGGCCATTGGCCACGGCCAGCACCTTGACCTTGTGGCGGATCAACGCGTCCAGCGACGGCCCGAGCTTCATCGCCTCGTCGATCTTGGACAACACCACGCCGCGACAGGTGGCGGCGCGGTAGGCGCCGAGCACGTCTTCGACCGTCTCGCCCTGCGCGGCGGCGTTGACCACCAGCAGGCGGTTGACCGAGCGATGGCTCAGCATGTCCAGCAGTTCCCTGGTTCGCGAGTCACGCTGGGCCATGCCGGCGGTGTCGATCAGCACCATGCGCTTGCCCGACAGCAACTCGAGCAGGTCGTCGAGCGAGGCGCGGTCGTGCGCGGTGTGCACCGGCACGCCGAGGATGCGGCCATAGGCGCGCAGTTGTTCGTGCGCGGCCACGCGGTAGGCGTCGAGCGTGATCATTCCCAGGTTGCCGGCCCCGTGGCTGGCGGCAAAGGCCGCCGCCAGCTTGGCCGTGCTGGTGGTCTTGCCCACGCCGGTGGGGCCGATCAGCGCGTACACACCACCCACGTCCTCCAGCGGGCTGTCGCTCTCGCCGGTCAGCAAGTTGCGCTGCAACACGCTGCCTGCCCAGTCAGTCTCGTCACAGTCGGCGGGCAGCCCTTCGACCAGCTTGCGCACCAGGGCCGGTGAGAAGCCGCATTCCAGCAGCTTGTGCGACAGCAGAGCCTGGCGCGGCTGACGTTGCATCTTTTCCATGAAGGCCAGGGCACCGAAGCGCTGTTCGATCAGGCCGCGCATCGAGCGCAGTTCAGACAGCATCTGGTGTTGCTCGCGATGGAGGTCGATCTGCTCGCGGCCGGGCTCGGGTTCGGTGCGCAGGGTGCGCGCTGCGCAGGCGGTCGGGGCGCGCTGCGGCTCGGCGTGATCGGCCTCGTCGCCCGGCCTGTCGCGGCGGAAGAAGGTGTCGCTGCCGGCATGCGCGGGGGCCGCTGACGCAGCAGCGCGCGCAGCGGGTGGCGGCGCTGAACTTCTCGCGGCCACGGCCGGCGCAGAACCCCGCAACGCCACCGATGGCGGCGCGGGCGGCGAAATCATCTGCGCCATCGTCAGCGGGCTGCGTTCGTCGGGCAGGCTGGCCTCGGCCTTCGAGTCGAGCTCGCTGCGCCGGCGCTTGAGCATGCGCTCGCGAACGAAGTCCTGGAACGACAGCGTGCTCATCGCCAGCTTCTCGACATCCTGCTCGACCGAGGTTTCAGCGCCCAGCGGCTCGGCTTCAGGCACACCGGCGCGCGGCTTGATGTCGGCGCGCGCAGCGGATGCACCGAGCCGTTCGATGTGCTGCAGGCTCTCGGGGGCCATGGCCAGCACTTCGACACCTTCGGGGCAGGGGCGGGTAGACATCACCACGGCATCCTTGCCGAAGGCCTGGCGCACCAGCGCGAGCGCCTCGCGCGAGGTCCGACCGCTGAATCGCTTGAGGTTCATACGGCCTCCGGCCGGGCTGCGTCGATGCGGCTGCGCGCCGCTCGGGACCCAGCGTAGCCCTGGACGGGGCCGCGGGACAGCAGACGCGTTTGGGCGCGGGGGATCATGCGGCACCTCCAATCACCGATCCGATGCGGATCGAATGGGTCTCAGGAATTTCGCTGTGCGCCAGCACCTTCAGGCGCGGCGCCGACCGGCGCAGCAGCCGTGCAATCGGCGAGCGGATCTGGTCCGGCACCAGCAAGCAGGCGGGCAGGCCCAGGTTCTCCTGCCGCTGCGCCGTTTCGGCAGCGGCGCGCGTCAGCGTGTCGGCCACACCGGGGTCGAGCACGGCGCCATGCGGCGAGGTCAAGGCCTGGGCAACCAGGCGTTCGAGTTCGGGTTCGAGTGCGATCACGTCGAGCTCCTTGGTCGCACCGTAGATCTGCTGCACGATCACCGGCGCCAGGTGCACGCGGATGCGGCCGGCCAGCTCGGCGGCGTCGGTCACGGTCGATGCATGCTCGGCCAGGCATTCCACGATCGAGCGCATGTCGCGGATGTGAACGCCTTCTTCCAGCAGCAGTTGCAGGACCTTCTGCAGGGTAGAGATTCCGACCATCTTGGGGACCACGTCTTCGATCAGTTTGGGTGCCAGCTTGGTGACATGCTCGACCAGCGCCTGGGTCTCCACTCGGCCCAGCAACTTGGCTGCATTCACCTGCATCAAGTGTGAAAGATGGGTCGCCACGACGGTGCCGCAATCAACCACCGTAAAGCCGCTCATTTGGGCGGTCTCCCGGTGCCGCTCCTCGATCCATACGGCGGGCAGGCCGAACGCCGGGTCGGTGGTCCTGGTGCCGGGCAGCTGGATGCTGGCGCCACCGGGGTTGATGGCCAGGAACTGGCCCGGCAAGGCCTCGCCCTCGCCGACCACGGCGCCGCGCAGCGTGATGCGATACAGGCTGGGCTTGAGGTCGAGGTTGTCGCGGATGTGCACCGGCGGCGGCAGGAAGCCGACCTCCTGCGCGAACTTCTTGCGCACGCCCTTGATGCGGCCCAGCAGGTCGCCGCCGCCACTGGACGCACGCGCCTTGTCGACCAGCACGATCAGGCGGTAGCCCACCTCCAGGCCCAGCGTATCCACCGGCGCCAGGTCGTCCCAGGTGGCCTCGGTGGCGGCCATCGGCGCGTCGCCGGTGCCGGGTGGTGCGGCAGCCTGTGCAGCCGCGAGTTTGGCGCGCCGCATCATCAACCAGGACAGCCAGCCGAGCGAACCACCGACGATCCAGAACACCAGGTGCGGCATGCCCGGCACCAGACCGAGGCCGAACACGATGCCCGCGGCAATGGCCAGCGAGCGCGGTGAATCGAACACCTGGCCGCGGATCTGGCTGCCGATGTCCTCGTCCTTGCCGACGCGCGAAACCACCATCGCCGACGCGACCGAGATCAGCAGCGCCGGGATCTGCGCCACCAGCGCGTCGCCCACGGCCAGCGTCACGTAGCTGCGCGCCGCCTCGCTGGCGTTCATGCCGTGGCCGGTCATGCCGATGATGAAGCCGCCGACGATGGTGATGAACAGGATCAGCAAGCCGGCCATCGCGTCGCCGCGGACGAACTTGCTGGCACCGTCCATCGAGCCGAAGAAGTCGGCTTCCTCGCCGACCTCGGCGCGGCGCTTGCGCGCCTCGTTCTCGTCGATCAGCCCGGCGTTGAGGTCGGCGTCGATCGCCATTTGCTTGCCCGGCATGGCGTCCAGCGTGAAGCGCGCGCCGACCTCGGCGATGCGCTCGGCGCCCTTGGTCACGACCACGAAGTTGATCACCACCAAGATCGCGAACACGATCAGGCCGACCGCGAAGTTGTCGCCGATCAGCACATGGCCGAAGGACTCGATCACCTTGCCTGCGGCGCCGGGGCCGTTGTGGCCGTCCATCAGCACCACCCGCGTCGACGCGACGTTGAGCGACAGGCGCATCAGGGTGGTGACCAGCAGCACCGTGGGCAAGGCCGCGAAGTCGAGCGGTTTGACCATCTGCGCCGACACCATCATCACCATCAGCGCCATCGTGATGTTGAGCGTGAACAGCAGGTCGAGTGCCAACGGCGGCAGCGGCAGCACCATCATCGCCAGCATCAGGACGACGAAAACCGGCATCGTCAGCGTCTTGACAGCGGCCGCCTGCGCTCCGAGCAGGGCCTGCAGGCGTTGCATCCGGGCAATCATTCAGACCCCTTGCGGCGCCGCCGCGCGCCACCTTGCTGCGGGTCGAGTTCGGCCGGCACCAACGGTTGCGGGGCGCTCAGGGACGCGGCCTGCGCAGGGGCCGCACGACGCAGCTGGAAGACCCAGGCCAGCACCTGGGCGACGGCACCGAAGAGGACGGTCGGGATCTCCTGGTCGATCTCGGCGTGGGCATACAGCGCGCGCGCCAACGGCGGCGCCTCGAGCACGGGCACCTGGTGCTGCCGCGCCAGGTCGCGGATGCGCAAGGCCAGCAGGTCGGTCCCCTTGGCCACCACCTTGGGTGCGGCCATGGTGGCTTCGTCGTACTTCAGCGCCACCGCGAAGTCGGTCGGATTCAACACCACCAGGTCGCCCACGGGAACGGCAGCCAGCAAGCGGCGGCTGGCCAGCTGGCGCATGCGCGCCTTGATCCTTCCCTTGACCTCGATGTTGCCCTCGACTTCCTTGAACTCCTGCTTGAGTTCGGCGTGGCTCATCTTGAGCTGCTGCAGCAGCCGCCAGCGCTGCAACGGCAGGTCGACCAGCGCGAACGCGGCCAGCGCCAGCAGCAGCAGCAGCAGACCGCCGCGCAGCAGCTCGCCCGAGCTGGCCAGCGCAGTCGGCAGCGGTTGCAGGCTCAACTGCATGAAGTCGCCCCAGTGTTGCCGCAAGTACAGCGCACCGATGATCATCAACACCGACGCCAGCAGGCAGGCCTTGAGCGTCTCGACCAGCTGCGTGGGCGACAGCAGGCGGGGCAATCCGGTCAGCGGATTGAGCTTGCTCAGCTTGGGTGCCAGCGGCTTGAGCGTGAAGTTCCAGCCGCCCGACAGCAGGCCAGCGGCCACCGCCGCCAGCAGCACCGCAGCGCCCATGGGCAGCACCAGCATCAGCATCTGCGCGCCAAGCTGCACCAGTTGAAGCTGCATGCCATCGCTGTGCAGCAGCGTGCGGTGGTCGAAGCGCAGGCCGCTCGACAGCAGCAGGCGCAGCCGGTCCACCAGCGCCGGCGCCAGGCTGACGAGCAGAAAGGTGCCCAAGCCGAGCGCAGCCACATGGCCGAGGTCGCGCGAGCGAGCAACCTGGCCGTCGCGGCGGGCCTTCGTGATCTTGCGACTCGAAGCGGGTAAGGTGCGGTCTTGGGCGTCGGCCATGGCGGAAGTTGCAGCCCCACACAGGAGCCTTGCCATGGTGCCGCTGTCGCGCCAAAGCTTGAGCCGGATAAGGCCGGCTTTCCCAGCTGTGTTCGCGCCTGAGCGGCCGCAGCCGCTCAGGTCATCATGTCGATGCGCGGCTGTGCGGGCTCAGCCTGGCCGCTTGTATCGCGGCCAGTCCTTCGCCAGCCGCAAGTCGCCTTCCGGCGCCTTGCGCGCGGGCTCAGAAACCCAGGCTGGCGAGCAGGTCGTCGACCTCGCCCTGGTTGCTGACCACATCGGAGCGGCCCTCGGTCTTGACCACCGGGCCATTCAGCATGCTGGGATCGACCCTGTCGCGCTGCTCTGGCGGGACCACCTGCACCAGAAGCTTGACCAGGCTGTCCTCGAGCTCGTTGGCCAGCTTGACCACCTTGGCCACAACCTGGCCGGTGAGGTCGTGAAAGTCCTGCGCCAGCATGATGTCTGTCAGGTGCTGATCGATGCGGCTGGTGCGGGCCTCGACATCGGCCACGAAGTTGTACACCGCGCCCGAGGCCACTGCCCGCACCGGGTCGGCCGTCAGCGCCGCCGCCAGTTCGCGCGTGTCGCGGGAAATCGTCTGATGTTCCTCCTTGGCCCGGTCGACCGAGGTCAGCACCTTGTCTGCAGCCGCGGCCGTCTTCTCGGCGATGTAGGCCAGCCGGCTGCGCGCGTCGGGCAGGCTGTCGGCGGCACTTTGCAGTTGCGGCATCACCCCGAGCTGTCGAAGCGTATCGTGCAGCAAGCGTGTCAAGGCACCGAGCTGCAGGAAGACTTCTTCCTGGCTGGCGGTCGGTGCCAACAAAGCCGAGTCGACCCTTTGCAGCAGGACGTTCGCGCTTTCCATCTCCATCACGGGCTCCGTGGCTTCAGGCCGTTGCGGCCAGTTTCTGCAGGATCTTCTGCACCTTCTCTTCCAGGGTCGCCTTGGTGAAGGGCTTGACGATGTAGCCTGCAGCGCCGCTCTGGGCCGCGAGCACGATGTCCTCCTTGCGCGCCTCGGCGGTCACGATCAGCACGGGCAAATGCTTGAGCGAGCTCTCGGCCTTGATCGCCGTCAGCAACTGGAATCCGTTCATGTTGGGCATGTTGATGTCCGAGACAACGAAGTCGAACTTGCCGGACTTCAGCAAGTTCAGTGCCACCACGCCATCCTCAGCCTCGTCGACGTTGTTGCAGCCCATTTCCTTGAGCAGCCCGCGCACGATGCGCCGCATCGTGGAGAAATCGTCGACGATCAGAAACTTCAGGTCGGTGGCATTGCTCATGGCAGGGGCCTCTTGAATCAGGCAGGTCGAATGACGAATTTGGTGCTCTATCGGTCGAAACTCGGCTCGACTTGAGGCATCTCACCGCTTCTGCGGCACCAGCTGCGGCGCTATCGATGGCGGCATTTCCGCGTCCTGCGGCGCCACCGCGTCGGGGGCCGTGCGAAAGAAGCGATCCTCGGCGTCGCGGTTCATTACGATGATGCTGATGCGCCTGTTGGCCGGCGCCAGCGGGTCCGTGGGTTCGAACAGCGAGCTCGCGGCCAGCCCCTGTACAAGCAGCGGGCGATCCTCGGGCAGGCCACCGGCCATCAGTTCGCGGCGCGAGGCATTGGCGCGGTCGGCCGACAGCTCCCAGTTGCTGTAGCCCTTGTCGCCACCGCCGAAGGGTGCCGCATCGGTATGCCCTTCGAGCGTCAATCGGTTGGGCACCTCGCCCAGCACCGAGCCGATGGCGCGCAGCAGCTCGCGCATATAGGGTTTGACCACTGCCAGGCCGCTGTCGAACATCGGCCGGTTGCCTTCGTCGACGATCTGAACGCGCAGGCCGTCGCGTGTCATGTCGAGTCGGATCTGGCTGTGCATCGACGCCAGCGCAGGGTTGGCAGCGAGCTTTTCCTCGATCTTCCCCTTCAGCTGCTCGAGCTTGGCCTTTTCGGCGCGCACTTGCTCGGCCTTCAAGGCCTGCAGATTGACTGCCTTGCGCTCGGCCTTGACCTCGCCGTCCTTGACCTGGCCGGTGGTGCGCGACAAGTCCTGACCGCCGCCCTGAACGACGTGCGAGGAGTCACCCGAGCCCTTGCCGCCACCGAGCATCGAGACCTTCAACGGCGAGTTGAAGTAGTCGGCAATGCCTTTCTTGTCGCCTTCGGTGGTCGAACCCAGAAGCCACATCAACAGGAAGAAGGCCATCATCG
>JANOJJ010000568.1:0-2583 GCA_031408155.1 Rubrivivax sp. | reverse complement strand
GACGTGCTGGTCAACGGCAAGGCCGCCCGCCTGGGCCCGGGTGCGCGCGTGCGCAACGAGGACAACCGCTTCGAGGTGATCGGTTCGCTGGCCGGGCGCCGGATGACGGTGCACTACACCATGGACGCCGGCGGCCAGTTGCTCGATATCTGGATCCTGACTGCCAGCGAACGCGCCAACCAGCCTTGGCCGGTGACTTCCGCGCAGGCACAGAGCTGGCAATTCGACCCGATCGCGCAGAAGTGGGTGCGACCATGAGCAGCAAGAAGGTGTTCATCCGCACCTTCGGCTGCCAGATGAACGAATACGACTCGGACAAGATGTCCGACCTGCTGCGCGCGGCTGATGGCTACGAAGTGACCGACGACGTCGAACAGGCCGACCTGATCCTGTTCAACACCTGCTCGGTGCGCGAGAAGGCGCAGGAGAAGGTCTTCAGCGACCTCGGCCGCGTCAAGCACCTCAAGCGCAAGGGCGTGCTGATCGGCGTGGGCGGCTGCGTGGCCAGTCAGGAAGGCGCTGCCATCATCGAGCGCGCACCCTATGTCGACCTGGTGTTCGGCCCGCAGACGCTGCACCGCCTGCCGCAGATGATCGAGGCCCGCCTGGCCGAGCGACGGCCGCAGGTCGACATCAGTTTCCCCGAGATCGAGAAGTTCGACCATTTGCCGCCAGCGCGGGTGGAAGGCGCCTCGGCCTTCGTCTCGATCATGGAAGGGTGCTCGAAGTACTGCTCGTACTGCGTCGTGCCCTACACGCGCGGCGAGGAGGTCAGCCGCCCGTTCGACGACGTACTGACCGAAGTCGCCGGCCTGGCCGACCAGGGCGTCAAGGAAGTGACCCTGCTGGGCCAGAACGTGAACGCCTACCGCGGCGTCATGGGCAGCAGCGCCGAGATCGCCGATTTCGCGCTGCTGCTCGAGTACGTGGCCGAGATCCCCGGCATCGAACGCATCCGCTACACCACGAGCCATCCGAACGAGTTCACACCGCGCCTGATCGAGGCCTATGGCCGGCTGCCGAAACTGGTCAACCATCTGCACCTGCCGGTACAGCACGGCAGTGACCGCATCCTGATGGCGATGAAGCGCGGCTACACCGCGATGGAATACAAGAGCACGATCCGCAAGCTGCGCGGCGTGCGGCCGGGCCTTTGCCTGTCGAGCGACTTCATCGTCGGCTTTCCGGGGGAGACTGACGACGATTTTCAACGCATGATGAAACTCATCGACGACGTCGGCTTCGACGCCTCGTTCAGTTTCATCTTCAGCCCGCGGCCGGGCACGCCGGCAGCCGGCCTGCCCGACGACCTACCGCGCGAGATCAAGCTGCAGCGCCTGCAGCTCCTGCAGGCAACGATCGAGCGCAACGTGGCGCGCATCAGCGCCCAGCGCGTAGGCACGGTGCAACGCATCCTGGTCGAAGGTCCGTCGCGGCGCAATGCGGCCGAACTGATGGGCCGCACCGAGTGCAACCGCATCGTCAACTTCGATGGCGGCGCGCCGGCGGCCCGGCTGGTCGGGCAGATGATCGACGTGCGCATCACGCAGTCCTTCCCGCACTCGCTGCGCGGCGACCCCGTCCTGGCAGACGAGCAGCCTACGACCGGCGCCTGAAACCGACCCAACCCAGCGCCAGTGCGCCGGCCACGACCGTCAGCGCGTAGGTTGCCATGCGACCGTCACGGCCGAAGACGAGCAGCCCTGCGCTACAGACCAGCGTCGCGACGGCCGACACTGCCGCGGCCAGCCGCCACCACGCCACCGATCCCAATGCGCGCCGCCAGATCAGCTTGGCGCCGCTGGCTGCCGTCAGCCCGAACAGGACGCTGACGAAGAATAGGTTGCACAAGTGCCAGAAGAGGTCGATCGCGCTCATGGGGACAGTGGGAGGTTCGGGGCTGTACTTGACGGACATCAAGTCTCGAAAGGAAACCGTTGGACAGACTCTCGACTCCGGCGCTCCTGCGTCGCCGGACCACACGATCCTACAATCCGCCCGTGTCCGTCTTCGCGCTCGGCCTCAATCACACCACCGCCCCGCTGGAGCTGCGCGGGCGGCTGGCTTTTGCGCCCGACGCGCTGACGCCGGCACTGCGGAGCTTGCACGACATGCTCGAGCGTACCGCGCCCGAAGCCGCGCTGGTGTCCACCTGCAACCGCACTGAGCTCTACATGGCTGCGAACCGAGCGCCGCCCAACGAACTGGTGGCGCCAGCGCTGGCCTGGCTGGCTGGACAGGGCGGCGTCAGCACCGAGCACCTGCGCAGCCATACCTACGTGCTGGAGGACCGGGCCGCGGCGCGACATGCCTTCCGCGTGGCCTCGGGCCTGGATTCCATGGTGCTGGGCGAGCCGCAGATCCTGGGTCAGATGAAACAGGCCGTGCGCCAGGCCGACGAAGCGGGCACGCTGGGCACCACGCTGCACCAGATGTTCCAGCGCTCGTTCGCGATCGCCAAGGAAGTGCGCAGCTCGACCGAGATCGGCCTGCATTCCATCAGCATGGCGGCGGCCGCGGTGCGCCTGGCCCAAGCGATGGTCGAAGGTCGCCGCAGTTCTGTTCGCTGTGGGCGCAGTCTCG